>JAITKT010000439.1 GCA_031278225.1 Deltaproteobacteria bacterium | reverse complement strand
TCCTCGTCACGGGGGGAGGAAACTTAAACGAGGCCCTCAAGTACGCGAACCTCGCCGTGGAAGAGGGAATCAAGCAAAATCTCGACGAAGCGCTCGTGAAAAACTTCAAAAACACCCTGAACCTCGCGGAAACGGCCCTGGCCGAGAGCGGCAAAACCAAAGCCGGAAAACGGGAACGGGATTGAGGACAAGGAAAGGGAGGGTCCGGGCAAACGGTGTTTTTCCACGAACTTTCGAAAAAATACTCGCGCTTTTTGGCGGGCTTTCCCATGCCCCTGGGCTGGCTTTTCGTTTTCGGGGCCTCCTTTTGGTTCGCGGCGCGTCCGGAACCGGCGGTCTTCTTCGCTCTTCCCCTCTTTCTCTCCGCTTGGATTTTGTCCGGGGTTTCGACGAAAAAACGTCGCTTCTTCCGGGCCGCCTCCGTTTTCTTTCTCTTCTGGTACGCCCTCAGATTCATTCTCGCCCCCGGGGGCGGAAACCAAGGCTTTTATCCCGCCTCATTTCTCGTTTACGTCTTTCTCGGGCTCCACATGTTCTTCGTCTGGACCCCCGTCCGAATCGGAAGGGGTTTCAAGAGGGCCATGAGTCCCGTCATCGGGGAAAGACGCGCTCTCATGGTCGCCTTGGCCTTCATGGTGATTACCGTGAGCCTCCCCGGAATCCTTTCCGACGCCCGGGAGATCAAAAAAAGACTCGGAAGATTGTCCGACCTTCCCCTCCGGGAAAGAATCGCCCTCTGGGGTCAAACTTTGGCGAGAATCACCCTCTCCGGGACCGACTCCCTCGCGAGAACCCTTTCCAAGAGACAGGGGGACCTGGGATAGACCCCCGCCCCTTTCCCCGTCGGGCTCACGGCGGGTGCCCGACGCCCTTCCGGACCGCGCGCCGCGTCCTTCCGACCCCTCGTCCGACGCTCTTCCGGGGCCCTTCCGAGATTGACCGCGGGGGCTTTTGAAAGTATCATTGTTTCCGGCTTTGACGGCCCGAAGCCCGAAAACGCCCGAAAACCAAAAAAAAATTTTTCGGGATCGAAAGGGAGGGGGAGATTTTCGATGGAAACCATGGAGCCGGTCATCGGTCTCGAGATACACGCCCAGCTGAACACGAGGACAAAGCTCTTCTGCGCGTGTCCCACCGAGTTCGGAGCCGTTCCCAACACCAACGTCTGCGAGGTCTGCACGGGTCAGCCGGGGGCCTTGCCCAGAATGAACGGGAAGGCACTGGAACTGGCCGCCAAGGCGGGTCTCGCCCTGGGTTCCGCGGTGAACAGGGAGTCCCTCTTTTCCAGGAAAAACTACTTCTATCCGGACCTTCCCAACGGTTTTCAAACCTCCCAGCTGGATCCCCCGATCTGCCAGGGGGGGAGCCTCACCCTTGAGCTGGGGGACGGGACCGAAAAAACCGTGAGGCTCAACCGCATCCACATGGAAGACGACGCGGGGAAATGCCTCCACGACGAAAAGAGGGGTTTGTCCCTGGTCGATCTGAACAGGGCCGGCACCCCCCTCATCGAGATCGTGACCGAGCCGGATCTGTCTTCGGCCTCCGAGGCCGTCAATTTTTTGAAAAAACTCCACGCCCTTCTCGTGAGACTGGGCGTCACCAAGGGGAGGATGGAGGAGGGGGAGTTCCGCTGCGACGTGAACATCTCCCTGAAACCCAAGGGCTCCCCCGTTTTGGGGACGAGGGCCGAGATAAAAAACCTCAACTCCTTCAAATTCGTGGGTCAGGCCATAGAGTACGAGATCGAAAGACAAACGGGAGTCTACGGGAGAGGCGGAAGCGTTTCCCAGGAGACCCTCCACTTCGATTCCGAAAAAGGGGAGACGAGATCCCTTAGGTCCAAGGAAGAGGCCCACGACTACAGGTACTTCCCCCAGCCGGACCTTCCCCCCGTCGAGATTTCCGGGGAACTCCTCGCGAGACTCCGGGAAACTTTACCCCCGACCCCGGAAGAGGCCAAAAAAAGACTCGTCGCCTTGGGCCTCAAACCCCGCCAGGCCGAACTCCTCCTCGAGCGTCCCGGGGCACCGGAATATTTTCACGAGGCTCACAAAATCGACGACGACGCCCCGAGAATTTATTCCCTCATGGAAGAGCTCTTTCTCCCCGCCTGTCAAAAGGAGGGCCTCGACCCCTCCGACTCCCTCTTCGCGCCCCCCAAGCTCGCCGCTCTCGCGAAACTCCTCCGGGACGGCACCGTCGGAAGGCGTAAGGCACAGGAACTCTTCCCGGACTTTTTCGCCAAGGGCTCGGATCCCTCCGAGGCCGTCCGCTCCGGAAACCTCTCCCAGATAACGGATCCCTCCGAACTCCTTCCCATGGTGGAAAAGGTCGCGGGGGCCTTCGAAAAGGAAGCCAAAAAATTTCTTTCCGGGGAGGAGAAGATACTCTCCTTTCTGGTGGGTCAGGTGATGAAGGAGAGCCGCGGGAGGGCCTGCCCCAAGACCTCCGCCGAGCTCATGAAAAATCACGTGAAGGAACGCTTCGCCGGGGCCGCGAAAGAAACGGTTTGAGGCGAAGGGACCGGGGCCGCGAAAGAAACTGTTCGAGGGGACGGGGCCGGAAAGCCGTGAAATTCGAAAGCGGAAACGCGGAAAACCGAAGGGCGCGAGAAAAATCAAGACCGCGAAAAAAACCGGGACCGCCCGGAAAACGGAAGGAAGGGACGAGGGATGCCCGCGATAGACGAAAAGACGGCTTTGGCCATCGCCAAACTGGCGAGACTGGACCTCCGCGAGGGTCTCGCCCCGGGAACGGAAGAGGCCGAGCTCAAAAAACTGGTCGAGGAATTCGGAAAGATCGTGGGGTACATGGACATATTGGGGGAGGTGGACACGGAAGGCGTCGAACCCCTCTATTCCCCCATGGTCGAGCCCCGGCCCCCGCGGGAGGACGCGCCATTTACGGCGGCCGCGAAAGACGCTGACGCCCGAGGCGCCAAGGGCGCTCCCGGGAAACCCGAAAGTTCCGGCGATCCCGACGCTTCCTTCGACCCGGACGACCCCGACTCGTCGGCGAAGGAAGACCGCGCGAGGTGGATCCTGGACGACGCCCCCATGACCTTCGGGAGATATTTCACCGTGCCCAAGGTCGTTTGACGTTTCCTTCCGGCCTTTCGGCGCGGGACTTTCGCGCCGGGACGATTTCCCCCGGACGATTGTTTCCCCGACGATTGCCCCCCTCCCGTCCCCCGTCGGAGTTCCGAATCAAAAGAGAAAAAATGACTAAGCTTCACGAACTGTCTTTGGAAGAGGCGAGAGCCGGTCTGTTGAAAAAAGATTTCAAGGTCCTGGAACTGGCGGAGTCCGTCCTTTCCAGGATCGAAGAGGTCGAGCCCAAGATAAGGGCCTGTCTTGAAGTCTTCGGGGAAGAGACCCGAAAGGCCGCGGCGGCCATGGACGAGGCCGGTCCGGACCCGTCCAAAAAACTTTGGGGCGTTCCCGTGAGCGTCAAGGACGTTTTTCTCGTCAAGGGGGCCCCCACCACGGCGGGGTCCAGGATCCTCGAAAATTACGTTCCGGGCTACGAGGCGACGGTCGTCGAAAAGTTGAGGGAAGAGGGGGCGCTCATAGTCGCCAAAACCAATTTGGACGAGTTCGCCATGGGGTCGAGCACGGAGTTTTCGGCCTACGCGACGACCAAAAACCCCAGAAATCTCGAAAGGGTCCCCGGGGGATCCTCCGGGGGCGCGGCGGCGGGCGTGACGGCCGGCGAGTTTCCCGGGGCCTTCGGCACCGACACCGGGGGATCCATCAGGCAGCCCGCGGCCCTCTGCGGATGCGTCGGTCTCAAACCCACCTACGGGAGGGTTTCCCGTTACGGGATAATAGCTTACGGGAGTTCCCTGGACCAGGCGGGACCCTTGGCGAGAAAGGTTAAGGACACAGGGATCCTCCTCGCGAGCGTCGCGGGCCCGGACCCCAGGGACTCGACCTCGTCCTCGGTCAAGACCGACGATTACGCGGATCTCGCGGAACCCGATCCCGGGAAACTCACCTTCGCGATTCCCAAGGAGTTCTGGGAAGGAACTTTCGACCCCAACGTGAAAAAAGTCCTGGATCGGGCCCTGGATCTTCTGAAAGAAAACGGCGTCGCGCTTAAACCCGTCTCGATGCCGAGGATCGGTTATTCCGTCGCGACCTACTACGTTCTCGCGGCGAGCGAGGCCTCCACCAATCTCGCCCGTTACGACGGGGTGAGGTACGGCCACCGGGCGAAGAAATACGACGACCTCCTGTCCCTGTACGTCAATTCCCGCACCGAGGGTTTCGGGAAGGAAGTGAAAAGAAGGATTCTTCTGGGGACCTTCGCGCTTTCCAGCGGTTACTACGACGCCTATTTCAAAAAAGCCGCGAAGGTTCGGAGGCTCATCCGGGAAGATTTCGAAAAGGCCCTGGAAGGGGCCGATCTGATCCTCGCCCCGGTTTCGTCCATTCCCGCCTGGCCTTTCGGCGCCTTCACGGACGACCCCCTGACCCAATACCAACTGGACGTCATGACCCTCCCCCTGAATCTCGCCGGGGGTCCGGGCCTGAGCCTTCCCGCGGGCCTCGGGGACGACGGTCTTCCGGTCGGGGTGCAGCTCTTCGGAAAACCCTTCGGGGAGAAAAAGCTTTTGGAGGCGGGCCTTCTCTTGGAAAAAATTTTCCCGGCCCTTCCCGCGGCCGTCGTCTGAGGGTTTTCGCCCCGGCCCTTTTTTCCGGGAAGCCGAAAAAATCCCCGGGGGCATTCCCCGGGGTTTTTTTCGTTCGTCCGACGTCACGATTGTCAACGCAATTTTTCGAGGTAGTCGAAACAGAAATTGTCCGTCATCCCGGCTATGAAGTCCTTGACCGCCTCGGCCCTGTCGGAGGCCAGATGCCTCAAGGGGAGCGTTTCGAACAATTCGTCGTCGGCCATGATCCTCTCGTAGATCCTTTTCACGGCCATGGCCCCTTCGGTCATGTCGCTCATTATGGCGGAGTCGCGGTAGACCTTGGCGAGGAGAAATTCCCTGAGCGTCTCCATGTTTTCCTCCATCCCCGGGGAGAAGGAAAATTTGAGGCCTTCGGGGGTGATTTCCGTGTTCTCCACGAGGTCCCGCAGCATGGCGTTTTCCCTGGACTCCGGGGAGTCCCCGAAGACCCGGAGGATCCGGACGGGTATTTCCCGGACGGTCAGGATGCCCGCCTCCATGGCGTCGTCCATGTCGTGGGCGAGGTAGGCCACTATGTCCGAGACCCTCACGGTCATGCCCTCGCCCGTCCCGGGGTGGCGTTCCGGGTCCGGGGCGAAGACGGGGCCCAGTCCCTTGGAATGTTTGAGGATCCCGTCCCTCGTCCACAGGGTGAGGTTCAGGCCCTTTCCGTTGTCGGCCAAAAGGTCCGCGACCCGGAGGCTCTGCTCGTGGTGGTTGAAGCCCCCGGGGACGAGTTTGTCGAGCATCCTTTCCCCCGCGTGTCCGAAGGGGGCGTGCCCCAGGTCGTGACCCATGGCTATGGCCGCGGTGAGGTCCTCGTTCAGGGACCAGATTCTCGCCAGGGTTCCCGCTATGAGCGACACTTCCAGGGTGTGGGTCAGGCGGGTGCGGCGATGGTCGCCCTTCATGGCGCTCAGGGCCTGGGTCTTGTGCGCGAGCCGTCTGAAGGCCCTCGTGCGGACTATGCGGTAATGGTCTTCCTGATAAGCCGGCCTCGGAGGGGTTTCGTCCTCGGGACGCGGGCGGGTCGCCGAGGCGCTCCTCGCGGCGTACGGCGCGAGAACGTTCTCCTCCCTCGCGTGCCAAAGCTTGATGGCGTTTTCGGGCGAGAGCGGGGTCCGGGGCATTTTTCCCTTTTGTCCTCCGAAGGGGATAATCGCGGGGGGCGGTTCGGGGCGAAGACCTTTGGACGTCTCCCGGTCAAACGCCCAAAGGAGCGACGGGAGCGACGCGGGGGAAAACGGAAATGAAAATCGCGAAAGAGGAAAAAGGCGAAAAAAGGGAGGCGGCGGGGATGAAAAAAAGAAGGGCGAAAGGCCGGGGGGAAAACCGGACGGGTCGGGTTCGAAAGGTCAAAACGCCGAGGGAGCCGGTGGGCCGGGCGTTTTTCGGCGAAACCGGAAGAGCGCCTTCGGCGGCACGCCACCCGCGGCACGCCACCCGCGGTGCGCCACCCGCGGCACGCCACCCTTGGGGCGGCCGAAATTTTCGCGCCCGTCGGGCGGGGTGCCGGGCGGACGCGAAAGGGTCCCTAATTCAAGACTTCGCTTATCTTTTGCTTCAGTTCGGCGAGGTCGAAACTCTTGACCACGTAATGGTCCGCGGCTATGGACTTCATGTCGTCCTTGAAGGTGTCGTAGGCCGAGCAGAGGATGACCGGAAGGTCGTAATATTTGTTGCGGATGTCCTGGAGGAGGTCCAGGCCGTTGTAGTCCACCATTTTTATGTCCAAGACCACCACGTCCGGTTTTTCTTTCTCGATGAGCTCCAGGAGGCCCTTCCCGTTTTCCGCGGTGATCACCTCGTAACCGTCCTCTCCCAGTTCCTCGGAATAGAGCATGCGGATGTGGGCTTCGTCGTCCACGACCAAAACTTTGCGGGTTTCCATTGTTTGTCTCCCAAATGGCCGCCTCGAACGTTGCCCGCCATGACGGCGTCGAGACGCGAAAAAACATTCGTCGGTTCTTTTTTTCAAAAAGAAGCTTTCGCCCGGCTTTTCCCGTCCGATGATTATAACACCCGGGGGGGATTCTTACAAAGCGCGGCCGGCTCCCCGAACCGAGGGTCGCGGGGAAGGGCCCGCCGGAACGGTCCCCGTCAAACGGTCGCCCCGAAGGGTCCGGCGAAGCCCCGGGCTCAACCGGCGGGGTCGTTTTCCGGATTCCCGCATTGGCGTTCCCGGAGGCTCTCCGCCACCCTCTCGAAGGAAAGGGCTTCGGCCAGGATCTCCAGCTGACGTCCGATGTCGGATTCCCGGACGATGCGGTTCCTGAAGGCGGCCGCCCCGGGAAGGTCCCTGGTGTACCAGGTGAGGATGGTCCGGAGGGGGAAGACGGCCTTTTCGCCCAGGTAATCCCTTAAGAGTTCGGCGTGCCTGACGCCGGTGCGCAGCCTCAGAGCCAGGGTTTTCGGGAGTTTTTCCCCGGGCGTCGGGCGCGACCCGGACTCGGGCTCCGACGCCGGCCCGGCCCGTTCCGCTCCCCGGTAGAGTTCCAGGCACTCCCCGAAGAGCCAGGGCCTTCCCCTCGTGGCCCTCCCGAGCATCGCGAAGGTCGCGCCGTGGTTCAGAAGGCGTTTCAAGGCCGTGACGGGGCCGTCGATGTCCCCGGAACCGATGACCGGAATCCCGACCGAGGCCGCGAGTCTTTCCACGAGGGACCAGTCCGCGACCCCCCCGAAGGCCTGGGTCGCGTGGCGGGGGTGGAGGGTGATGGCCGCGATTCCCTCTTCCTCCAACTCTTTTCCAAGGGTGAGAACCAGGGGGTCGGTCCCCTCCGGGGGAGGCGCGAAGTCCGGTCTGGTCTTGACCGTGACCGGGACGGGAACGGCCTTGACGACGGCTCCCGAAATGGACCTCGCGAGGCCCGGGTCTTTCAAGAGCGCCGCCCCGTGCCCGCTGCGCACCACCTTTCTCGCGGGACAGGCGAAATTCAGGTCGATTAAATCCGCCCCGCGCTCGAAAACCGCCACTTTCGCGGCTTCGGCCATGGTTCGCGGGTCCTTCCCGAAGAGCTGGACCCCGAAGGGGCAGGACCCTTCGCCCTTGTCGTTTTCGAGGAGTCTCAGGGTGCCCTTGCCCCTCCGGGAAAGCGCGACCGCGCTCGCCATTTCGCTGAAAACGAGGGCCGCCCCGAATTCGGCCGCGAGAACCCTGTAGGGACGGTTGGTGAGGCCGGCCATGGGAGCGAGAACGAAGGGGTTTTTGAGCTCGAGGGACCCGATCCTCAAGGTCTTTTCCCTTTTGAAGCGGGCCAGGGCCTCCCGGTCGAAGTCCGCGGGTTTTCCGGGCGCTCCGGGCTCTTCGCGCGATTCGGGCGCGTCGGGCGCGGGAAGTCCGGGGGCTCCGGGCGCTTCGGGCGCGGGGCGGTCGGATTCGTTCGGGGGGTTTCTCACTCTAAACTTATGACAATCGTGTGGTCCGCGGAGAGAGACAGGGGCGGGGTCTTGAAGACCAGCTCGTCGTTTCCGGTGTCGCTCGCGGGGTTGTTGGGGTCGCGTTTTCCCAGCGCGTAGTAGCCTTCCTGGTCCTCGAGGAGGGAGGCGTCGTTAACCCTTATGGTCTGCTGGTTGTCCAAGAGAACGGACTTGACCCTCCCCATGCCGAAGAACTCCAGACGGTAGGGGCGGGTGTTTTTGGAATCCCTCAGGTTTCCGACCCTGGCCTTTATGGTGAAGGTCACCTCGCCCTCCTTGCTCTTGGGACTCACGATGAATTCCGTGGTCTGGGCGAAGTTGTTGGCGGAGGGGAGGCTCTCCCCGTCGTCCTCGTACAGAACGAAGCTCGCGGTCTCGTCCCCGGGAAAGATCTTTATGGCCAGATCCCCGGGGTTTTTGCCCAGGGGGTCGTGGGTGGGGGTTATGGAACCGGCCTTGAAGAGGATGGGCACCACGTAGTAGCCGTCGCGCTTGGTGTCGATGTCCATCGGTCTTCCGGAGGAGGATTCCAAAATCTGTCTGTTGAAATAGTCGTACCAGCGCCCCTTGGGGACGTAGACCGTGGCCATGGAGAGATTGGCCGTGAGCCTGCTCCCCCCGACGAGGACGTTGGGTCCGAGCATGGTCTCGAAGGTGGCGTCCCTCGCGTCCATGTCGTCCTGGAAGTGGTAGATCAAGGGGGAGGAGATGGGGTCCCCGTCCAGGGCGGCCTTGTGGGCGAGGGAATAGAGATAGGGCACGAACATGTGCCTTATCTGAAGCATTTTGACGGCCCAGGGCTCGTCCGCGAAGGCGTCCGGAAAGAGAAGGGGAAAGTTGGACATGAAAACCGAGGCCGCCCAGCGCTCGCAGAGGTTTCTGGTGTTCGCGTCCATGACCCCGTTGGATTGGGCCAAGAGGTCCAGAAAGAGGGGCGTGAAGTCCGTGGTCATGAAGTCCGCGCCCAAAAGGCTCGCGTGGGCTCTGGCCTGGGACTCCACCGCGGAGAAGAAGATGTAGGAGGGGGCGACCGTGTAAAGACCCGCCCCGTACCTCCCCACGGGTCCGAAGGGGGCCCTCGCGAGAGTGAAGACCCTCTTGGGGAAGAAGTTGTAGGCCATGCGGACGGAGTTTTCCCGGAGGTGCTTCACCCACATCAGGAGAAACCTGTTGGCCCAGGCGTAGTGGGAGTGAAGCCCGTAATCATGGGAGCCGTTGTACCAGGCGTTGGAGCTGTAGTATTCCGGTTCGCCGCCGTAAAGGAAGAAAAAGCCGACCCCGTTTTGAAAGTAGGGCGCCCTGAAGTTCGCGTGGTAGAAATCCGCCGCGGCGACGTCCGTGTAATCCAGAAGGGATCTCATCTTCCCCTCGATCTCGAATCTCAGGGGAGGGGCGTTCTCACCCCCGTTCCGGACGAAGTAGTTCTTGTTCTCCATGGTGGCGTAGTCGGAAATGTCCGCGGGAAGGTAAGGCGATTCCGACACCGCGACGTGTCCCCCTTTCTCCCGGGCCGCCGCGATGAGCGCCGGGTCGGGGACGAATCCGGGGGAGGTTTTGAAGACCACGGTGTCCGAGAAGTCCAGAAGGGCCCGGGCCGCCTCGATGGTCCTCGTCACCTGTTCGGGGTTTTGGAGGTTTCTCGTGTCCGCGAGCCAGGGGGAGAAGACGCTTTTCGGGGGAAGGGGGGTCTTCCCTATGAGTTCCATGTATCTCTTCCGGACCGAGGGGAGGTCCTTGTCGACAATCACGTAAAACCCCACGGCCCCCCGGGGTCCCAGGGGACCCGCGACGTTCGCGGTCCAGGGGGTGTTCGTGAAATCCCAGATCAAGGGTCTCGTTTCGTCCACGAGGATCGCGGCCGTTTCCTTGTTTTTTCCGAAAGCGAAGCAGGCCGGCATCTGGTAGACGCTTATCTTGACCCTCGCCTGGGTGCTGGTTTCGAGTCTCGCCCCGTAGGGACCCCCCGGCATGAAGACCGTCCCGAGGTCGTTCACGGTCATGTCGTCCCCGTCGTAACTGATTCCTCCCCCCATGACGTGGGTGTAGTCGGGCCCGGAGAACATGAAGCCCCCGAGTTTCCCCTCGGGAGCGTAAGGCCAGATGGTGAAGGCGTCCCTGGGTCCCGAAACCCCGGCGTCCGTTTCCGGGGAGGCCCCCGAAACGCCGGAACCGCCCGAAGCCCCCGACGCGCCCGAACGGGAATCCCTCTCTCTCGTCGCGCCCGTCGCGGGAGACGCGGGAGGCGCGGCCGGAACCCCCTCGAAGAAGTCGGCGATCTCCCCCGTTTCCGTCACCGTCACCCTCACGGTGAAGGACGGCACCCCGTCCCTCTGGGTCACGGGAAAGGGCACCGTCTTGTAACTCGAATTCGAGGGAGAAGCGATTATGGGCGAGAACTGTTCGGAAAAGAAGGCGCGGTCGTCGTCGACGGGAGTCCCGTCCTGGTCGGCGGTCGGTTCCGTCTTCGGGACTTCCCTTATCTCGAAGTGCCAGAGGCCGTTCGCGACCTTTTCCTGAACGAGTTCGAATTGTCCGAAGGCCGAAACGACGGGCTCCGCCCGGAGGGCGTCCCCGAAAAAGACGGCCCCGGAGGCCCAAAGGAGGAGGGCGAAAGAAAGAACGAACCCCGGCGCGAACGGCGAGGTTTCGGCCTTCCGCGCCCGACGTTTTTTCGAATGCCCCCGGGCGACGACCGGATCCCGGGCGCCGCGGGCAATGCCGGCAAGTCCCATGTCAGTGGTCCCGTGTGTTTTCGTCGAAAGGCCGCGCGTCGTTTCGCCGGCCCCCGGTTTTTCCGCCGCGCGAGGCGCGGAAGCTCCGCGAAAGCGCGTCCGCGGAGGGATCCGGGGGTTTTTCGAAAAAGCGTCCGCGCGGCGGCGACGGGTTTTCGCGAAAAGAGCCGTTCTTCTTTCCCGGGCGTTCTCTTTTCCCGTCCGGTTTCGTTCGCCGGGCAGGCGTTTCACCGGCCCGGTTTCCGGGTCATTCCTCCTCCTGGGTCGAGGGAATCGGGATGGGTCCGATGCTCTCGTCCAAGGTCTCGAAGGAACGGAAGAGTTCCGTGAGATCTATTATGGAGTTGGCCGAGGTCCTCAGGTCGGAGGAGAGGGTCTGGGGGACCGAGGCGACCTCGACCTTTATCCCCTCCCTCCTTATGGTCAGGGCCAGGTGCGCGAAGTCGGCGTCCCCGGTCACGAGAATCACCACGTCCGGCTTGATTCTCAAGGAGAGGTCCATGGCGTCGATGGCCATGATGACGTCGACGTTGGCCTTGAACCAGGAGGGCCTGGGCTGGCCGTTTTTCTCGTAAACCAGGAAGCCCTGGCTCTTCAGCCAGTGCACGTAATGCCTCTTGGACTCCCTCCTGTCGTTCCATTCGGGGAGGGCGGGGGGAAGCCCCACGTAAACGACCATTTCCACCAGGTCGCGCGGTTGGGAGCCGTAGTTTATGAGATAGTCTCTGAATTTTATCCAATCGAAGTTCTTGTTGAAGTTCTTGGACGCCGCCCTGGTGACGTTGGCTTCGTCCACGAAGACCAAAAGTCTTGCCTTTTGTGTCATGATTCGTTCACTTTCCTGTCGGCCCCGGGGAAATTCATGGAGTGGCGGGGCACCATGCGTATTATATAATGAATTTTGAAGACAAAGACAATGACCCGGCGGTCGCGGTCGGTTCGGGCCGTTTCGCGCCGGTTCGGGGCGATCCCGGGGATTCGACGGCCGCCGGAAATCAAATTCGACGAAATCGAAGGGGATTTCGGAAAAAAAACGAAACGCCCGAAAAAACGGTTTTCAAGGGGAAAAAACAAAGGCGATTCCCGCGATTCCGGCGATTCCCCGAAGGGGCGCGCCCGATTAACGATTGTGTTCCCTCATGGCTCTCGCCATTTCCCTTTTGGAGTCGGCCTCTTTCATGGACTCCCTCTTGTCGCGGGTCTTTTTGCCCTTGGCGAGGGCGATTTCGACCTTGGCCAGACCGTTCTTGAAGTACATGCGCAGCGGAATGACGCTTTTCCCTTTTTCCACCGATTTTCCCGTGAGTCTCTTGATTTCCCTTCCGTGAAGAAGGAGCTTCCTCTGTCTCATCGGGTCGTGGTTTCCGTAAAAGGCCTGATTGTAGGGACTTATGTGGGCTCCGACCAAAAAGGCCTCCGAACCCTTGATTTTCACGTAAGAGTCGACGAGATTGGCCTTGCCGAGCCTGAGGCTTTTGACCTCCGTCCCCGAGAGGACGAGGCCGGCCTCGAGCCTTTCCCCCAGTTCGTAGTCGAAAGAGGCCTTTTTGTTTCTGCAAATGGTCTTGAAAGCTTCTTTTTCTTTGGCGGACATGGCGCTCACCCCCGGCACGCGTTCGGTTCCGTTTCGAACGGCGGGAAAACGGTTGTTCTCCGCTTTCGCTCGGGCGACGGGAGAAGACTGTTGGCCGAAGAGATCCGTCTTCCCGTCCGAAGAGGGGAAGGCGGTTCCGGAAGACACGAACGGCGTCGCCGGCAAGCGGGATTGGGAGCAATCCCGCGTCCCAACGCCGTCGGGTTCGTCGGTTTTTCGAGTGTCCGCGGTCAATGGGGTTTAAGATGTTTTTTGGTTTCGAAATTAACGGATTTTCTCGGTTTTTTAAGTGTTTTTTCGTTCCGTCCGGTATTCCGCGTTTTGGACAAACGCGAAATCGACGGGATTGTTGATGACGTCGTCGTCGGTTTGGTTTTTTTGGGGTTATCGGCGCGTTTCCCCGTCGAAAAAAGGTCAAATGCCTTGAAAAACCGCGGCCGCCCCGGTCGATTGGGGCTCCGCCGCGGGCGCGCGAAAAAGCGAACGTCGTTTTTTTGTCCCGTCGCGGGCGAAAAGGTCCGTTTCGGGTCGGAAAACGCCGTTTGTGAAGACAAAAGGGAAATTTCGGACCGGAAACCCCCGAAAAAAGGCCTTCGCGGCCCGAAATCGGTAAAAACGCTCGAAACGCGGGCGTCGGGAGACGTCGCGCACCCGCGACAAACACGCGTTCATATTACCACCCGTTTCGGGATAATGCAAATTATGCGCGACGAAAGGGAAAATCCGGCCGGGGAAAAGCCTTTTCGCGTTTTTTGGCTCCCGTCCGCGGAAAACAAGGCATGTCGGCGGAAACGACGCCGTCGCGAGCTTGTTTAAACGGGTTTCGAAAGTCGGCCTCGCGGCGTTTCGCGGAAAACGGCGCGCGAATTCGATTTTCGAATCCCGGTCGCGACGGTCGGGCGGAAGGACGCGGGAAGACGCGAATATATATTGTCGGGTAACGCGGGACAATCCCGCGCCGAATCTCAGCCGTCGCGGAGACGGAAGTCGCGGTTTCGAAGGGAGTTTTGAACGACAAAGAGATTCGCGGCGGGTTGGGGCCGGGAAATAAAATCGGCGCCGGTGACTTGGACGGCCGACCTTCTGACGACCGCGGCAAGCCCCGCTTCCGTCAAAGGGAAGCAAAGACGGGGTCCCGTCGAAAGTCCCGGGCGATCGCCGAATCGCGACGCGGAAAGATTTTTTCAAAGTCAAGCGACAATATAAAAACACGAATGAAAAAAAGGTTCGCGATCGCGAAACGCCATCGGACGTCCGGGAACGGACATTCGACTTCGGGCGTGTGATGAAGGACGGAAAGCGAAGTCGGGAAAACGAAAACGCGACGATTGACAAAAGAACGGCGCGTCCGAAAAAGACGAAATTCGGAGGAGTTTTCATTAAGATTGGAGGCGCGGTTAATATTGTTTCGTCAAGATCCGCGGCCCGAGGGAAGGATTCGGCTTCGCGCCCGCGGTTTTCGGCGGGATTGCGCGAGGAAAAACTCATGGGATTTCCGGCGGTCCCGGTCAATGGTCCCGAGGCCGGGCGTCGGTCATCGCCCGGGTCAACGCCAAAGAGCCTCCCCGGGTCGCCGGTCCCGCGTGAAAAGGACTTGCAATATTGACCCGGAACGTGTAACATGCCGTTGAATTGACCTTCGCGGTCAGTCGCCAATTCGCGGGGATGTAGCTCAGTTGGGAGAGCGCGGCGTTCGCAATGCCGAGGCCAGGGGTTCGAACC
>JAITKT010000344.1 GCA_031278225.1 Deltaproteobacteria bacterium | reverse complement strand
ATTAAATTCGCAACGTCAAGGGACGGGGGAGGAGGGAACTGACCGCGCGCCAATCCCGCTCCGAAGACCGTTGACGCCAAAAAAACCGCGAGCATGACGCCCGTTCGCTTCCAAATATTTCGGATGACCCGGCGCTTGTTCCCGCCGATGTTTTTCATCGTGTTCATTTTGTTCTCCTTGTGTCCCACCGGTGCCCGAATGGTGTCCGAACGGGCAACGCCCGGAAATTCGCCCCCGAAAAAATCATTCTTCCGAAACACTCGCCGCTTGAATCCGAATCGTTCGTTGCCCTCGCGTTTCGAAACAATCGCGTCAACGGCTTTTTTATCGACAAGACCATTCATATCCTTAAAATATTCACTTTAAGTCTCAATATGTCCCATAATTCATAAAACTTTCCTTATAACCGTCCTTACCGTATATTTTATGATTTTATATCCTTACTTCATTTCTTTGTCAAGACTTCTTCCTTTTTTTCATTTATTTTTCCGTATTTTTTCACGCTATATTTGCCATTCAATAATAAAACTCTACCATATTTATATATCTTATCCCCTTTTCACCCAAATAGCGCGATAAAATATTTTAAACACAACATGTCACATGGATTCTTTTTTTCTCTCGCCTCCGGAAAGTTCTTTCGCGCGAAATTTTCAAACCCGAGATTTCACTTCGGGTTTTGCCGGAACTTTTTTTCCACTTCATAACCATGGCTCTTATTTGTTTTACCCAACATATTGATTGCCTATCCCCCATCGGACGAAATTCCCTTGCTCCGCCGGGATCCCGCGGCCGTCTCATGTTTCGTTCTCCCCTCTCGGGCTTTCCGTGCTTGAGGTTAACCTAAACCACAACATGCCGCGGGTTTTTATAAGCAAATTTAGAATTACCGATTTTCCTTCGACCAAGAAAAAACCCGGGAAGAAGTCTTTCCCGACTTCCTCCCGGGTCGTCTGACCTTTTTTCCGTCGAAAAGGGACCCTCCTCCCCCCCGGCGGACCGTTTTTCCTCGGTCTCCCGCGCCCGTCAACGTCAAAACCCCGTCCCGGCCCATTCTCCGACACCGCTTTCGGGCCCCGGCTCCCGGATCCCGATGCCCGCCCCCTTTTCCGGCCCTCCTTCGGAACGCCTTGATTTCGGAGTCCGGCGCGAGACCCGGGCGGGCCCCGAACCTGGTCCCGGGCGCTCTTCCCCTCCCCCTCGCGCCCCCGGTGTCTTTTTCGGGGCTTTCCCGCCGATTCCCCGGCCGGGGCTTTTCGCCCGGCCCCTCACCCTTCCTTTCTTTTCAGAAAACCCTTGCCCAAAACGAAGATTTCCGCGCTTCCCTTGCGGGTGGCCTTGGGCTTCAGAAGGATGACATCCCGGAAGAGGGGCTTCACCCTCTCCTTCACGTGGGCGTCGGAGGAGCCTCCCTGAAACATCTTGAACAAAAAGCTCCCCCCGGGGCGGAGAAGTCTTTCGGCCCATTTCAGGGCGGCTTTGTTGAGTTCGAGGCTTCTTTCGGAATCGACGGACCCGATGCCCGTGGTGGAAGGGGCCAAATCCGAAAGCACGGCGTCGAAAGGTCCCCCGTCCTCGCGAAGGGAGGGATCCGTTTTCAGGATGTCCGCCTCGAAGGCTCGGATGTTGGGACTCCTGACGGTGAGTTTTTTCAGGTCCAAGGCCACGACGAGTCCCTTGGGACCGGTCTTCCCCGAGGCGTACAGGCTCCAGGAACCCGGGGCCGCCCCCAGGTCCAAAACCCTCATTCCGGGTCCGAGTATCCTGTGTTTGGCGTCCAGTTCCCCGAGCTTGAAGACGGATCTGGCCGGATACCCCTCCTTTTTCGCCTTTTCCGAGTAGTGGTCCTTTAACCTGTTTCTGTCCTTTATCGTCACGTCGCGTCCTTTCCCCCGGGTCCCCCCGCGGGGGGATCGCCCGCCCGCGGTTCGCGAACGAATCCCCGGGTCATTCCGAGGTCTTCCCGGCGTCATCCCGCCGTCATCCCGCCGTCGTCCCGGCGTTTGGGAAAACCGCCCGACCGGAGGCGCCTTCCCGTCGGTCCCGGGGGCCCGGGTCCCGCCCGCGCGGCGCGGGGACGGCTCGGGGAGCGCTCCCGGACGCTCCCGGGTCCCGGGGGCCTCCCGCGATTGATTTTTTCGCGATTCTATCAATAATGTTGACAGACGATTTCGGTTCCGGGGAGCTTAGGGTGGACGTCAGGGATTCATCAAACGTCATGGAGTTGACGACCAACGGCGCGCGGGAGACCATGGCGGTGGCCGGCGCTCTGGCGATTGCCCTCCGAAGCTCGGGCGGGGGCAATTTCGTCATTCTTCTCGAGGGTCCCCCGGGGGCCGGGAAGACCGCCTTCGCCAAGGGCTTCGGCAAGGCCCTGGGTCTGGACCCCGACGACGTCGCGAGCCCCACCTTCGCCCTGGCCCACGTCCACGCCCTTCCCTCGGGGAAAAAGCTCGCCCATCTGGACCTCTACAGGCTCGGAGACGACGGGGATCCCCAAAGCGCGACAAAAGAATTCCTGGAAGCCGGTTTGGACGAATTCCTCGGTCTCGACTTCGCTTTGGTCGAATGGGCCGACAGGCTCCCGCCCGCATCTTACCCCGAAGAAACGGTGAAAGTCTTGATTGCCCCGCCAAAGGGCCTTAACATGGGGCCTCCGGCGGAAGGGGGGGAAGGGGGG
This sequence comes from Deltaproteobacteria bacterium, assembly GCA_031278225.1. Lineage (GTDB taxonomy): Bacteria > Desulfobacterota > Desulfarculia > Adiutricales > Adiutricaceae > JAITII01. The sequence continues at coordinate 2,118 of JAITKT010000344.1, read as the reverse complement.
GAAGAGCAGGAAGAACGGGAAGAACCGAAAGAACAGGTTGAAACGGAAGCGGGTTTTTCACCGGAACCTCCCCCGCCCGGAACCCGGGGCGACTCGCGACTCGTGACGATTCGGGGCGCGTTCCCCGAAGAAAGCTTAATGGAAAAACTCAAGGCCCTCCCCCGGGGTCCCGGGACGGGGAGCGAACCCTGACCGCGAAAGGGTCCGCGAAGGTCCCGAAACGCCTCCCGAACCCCGCCCGGGTCGCGGGGGCGGCCGCCGGCCGCCCGCGCGGCCCGGGCGCGAACCGGACGATCCCGGACCGAAACTCCCCTTCCGGGGGACGCCCGGGGGACGAAACCCGAACGAAAGAATTCGAGAAAGAAAGAAGAAAAAACAACCCATCATGGCTCTCATAGTCCAAAAATACGGCGGAAGCTCGGTCGCCACGCCGGAGCTCATGAAAAAGGTCGCGAAAAGGGCGATCGCCGCCAAAAACGAAGGAAACAAAGTGGTCGTGGTTCTCTCCGCGATGAAGGGGGAGACGGACAAACTCTTGAAATTGGCGAGGAGCGTCACCCCGGAACCCAACCCCCGGGAACTGGACACCCTCGTCTCCACCGGGGAACAGGTGTCCGTCGCGCTGTTCGCGATGACGGCCCAGTCCCTGGGGGAGACGGTCAAGTCTTTCCTGGGCTTCCAGGCGGGCATCTCCACCGACGACAACCACGGGAAGGCGAGGATCCTCTCCGCGGACCCCGCGAGGATCGCCACGGAACTCGCCAAGGGACGCCTGGCGGTGGTGGCGGGGTTCCAGGGGATCGACAAACACGGGGACATCACCACCCTGGGCAGGGGCGGCTCGGACACCACGGCCGTGGCCCTGGCAGTGGCCCTCGGGGCCGACGTCTGCGAGATCCACACGGACGTGGACGGGATCTTCACGACCGACCCCAACGTCTGCCGCGACGCCAGAAAAATGGAAAAGATAAGTTACGAGGAAATGTTGGAACTCTCCTCCCTCGGCGCCAAGGTCATGGAAATCAGAAGCGTCGAGCTCGGCATGGTCCACAATCTCAAGATCCACGTGCGCAACGCCCACAACCCCTCCCCGGGGACCATCATTTGCCAGGAGGACGAAAGCATGGAAAAGACCCCCGTCCGGGGAGTGACCCACTCCACCGACGAAGCCCGGATAACCCTCGTGAACGTCAGGGACCGGCCCGGAGTGGCCGCCCGCATACTGTCGGTCGTGTCCAAGGCCGAGATAGTGGTGGACATGATAATCCAAAACAAGTCCGCCGAAGGAGACGGAAACCGCACCGACTTCTCCTTCACGGTCCCGTCGAACGACTACGACAAGGCCATGGAACTTCTGGGAAACGTCCTGAACGAACTCGAGGCGGAAAAGATCTTGGGCGACGACAACATCGCGAAGATCTCCCTCGTGGGCGCGGGCATGCGCAACCACGCCGGGGTGGCCGCGAAGATGTTTCGGACCCTCGCCGCCGAGGGCATCAACATCAACATGATAAGCACCTCCGAGATAAAAATAAGCTGCGTGATAGAGAAGAAGTACGCGGAACTGGCCGTGCGGGTCCTCCACGAGGCCTTTCGTCTGGACCTTCCCCCCGGGGAAAACGGCGGGACCGAGGACATTTGAGACAATAACCCGCCCGGGGCTCCCGGACCTTCCCTCGCCTCCCGCTCCGGGCCGCGTCGCCGGTCGCGCGGGCGGCCCCGCCTTCCCGAAAACCCCTCTGAAAACAAAACGAGCCCCGAAAGCGAAAGAACAAACGACGAGAACAAGCGAAGGGGCGCCCCGGCGGGGCGCCCCTTCGCTTGTTCTCATGACCGAAATCCCCCCCGGGGAAAACCGTCCCGGTCGGATCAGGTTTCCTTCGCGGGATCTTCCGCCGCGGCCTTCCTTACCAGCATGGGCGAGGGATTCGAGGAGGAAAGCTTGTCTTTCCAGTCCAGGAGCCTCTTTCTCACGAGTTTCACGCCCGCCTCGCTTTGGTCCCGACCGAACATGCCCGCGAACACGAGCTTGTCGGCCACTTGGAAAGAGGTGAGCGCGAAATGATTGTCGCTCTTTTCCCCGTTCAGGTTCACGGTCATGTTGATTCCGACCGAAAG
>JAITKT010000340.1 GCA_031278225.1 Deltaproteobacteria bacterium | reverse complement strand
CTCGTCGTAGAGGCGGTTGGCTTCTCCCAGGTCCCGCATGTACTCCATCTTGTCTTTCAGTTCCTTGGGGGGATACATGCCGGGGTTTTCGAGGTCCTCCTTGGGGATGAGGGCCAGGGAGGCCTTGTTGGGGGTAGCGTAGTTGTTGAAGGAGGCTAGCTTGGCGCCGACTTCGGGCTCAAGGATGTAGTTCAGGAACTCGTGGGCCACTTTGACGTTGGTCGCTCCCTTGGGGATGGCGAGGAGGTCCACCCAGATCTCGCAGCCCTCCTTGGGGATGATGTAGCGGATCTCCGGGTCCTCCTTGGAGGCCTTGATGGCTTCCCCGCTGTAGACCTGGGCCAACGAGGCCACGCCCGCCATGACCTTGGTGAGTCCCCCCATGCCCGAGTCGAATCCCATGAAGTTTTTGTGGGACTTGGTTTCCGCGAGGAGAATGCCCGCCTTTTCTATCTCGGCCAAGTCGACGGTGTTGGCGGAAAACCCCAGAAACTTCAGGGCGCTGCACATGGAGTCCCTGGCCGTGTCGAAGAGGAGAAAGTTCCCGAGCTTGGGGTCGTGCTTGAAGACGAGGTCCCAGGAGGGATCCACCTCGGTCCCCTCGGGAACCCTCACCGCCAGACCCGAGGTCCCCCACTGGTAGGGCACCGTGAAGGTGTCGTCGGGGTCCACCTCGAGGTTTCTGAATTCCCCGTCGATGTTTTCGGCGTTGGGAATGAGGGAATAGTCCAAGGGCTGAATGAGGTCCAGGTTCACGAGGGTCGGGATGAAATAGGTGCTCGGGACTATCACGTCGTAGGTCCCCTGTCTTCCGGTCTGGAGCTTGGTTATCATCTCTTCGTTGGATTCGTAATAGTCCAGCCTGACCTTGACCCCGTGGAGCTTCTCGAAATTCGAGATGATTTCCGGGTCCATGTATTCGGACCAGATGAAGATCGTCAGGTTTTTTTGTTCTTGAGCCTGTGAGGTGGCGGCGGGAAAGGCGGCCGGGACGGCGATGAGCGTCATGACCGCGATCGCGATGATTCTTATTCGGTTCATTTTTTCGTTTTTCCGAAATGAGCCCCGATTTTCGCGGGGGATGAAAGGGGTTCCGACGGGGGCCGTCGGGGCCGAGCCCGAAAAAAGCGTCGATTGCGGAGAAAAGCGGACGTTTCGGTTTTCGCCACCTTGGCGTTCCGTCGAAAAGAGCGGAAAAGGGCGTCGGGGGAAGGAGGGGGCGACCCGCGCCCCGCCGTCGAAAATTTCCTGACGAACATTTATTCGTCGATCTTCCGTGAAATGACGGGCGAGGCGAGAGCCATTGTAGCAAAAGTCGATTGACAATAGAAGAGAAAAATCGGGTCGATTCCGCGGCGGGAAACGGAAGTCGGGCTGAGCCCGCCCCGATGGCCCTAAACGGGCTTTGTCCCCGGTCGGCTCCGGCTTCGCGGGGCTTTCCGGGGCAATCGTCCCGACCCCCTCCTCGCCGGGAGCCGTTTCGCGGCCGCCGGGCTCGAAACCGTCAAAACATTTTTTTATTTCGATGAAACGGGTTTTTAGCGGGTCGCGGGATTTCCGGCGAACACCCTTTTCCGCCGCGGTCGAGAGAGGTCAGTCTCAGCCTTTGACAATCTTAAAACTTTCGAAATAGGGCAGGCACAGATCCGTCTCCAGGCGCCGCGCTTCCTCCGAATCGGGATCCGGCTCCCCGGCGTCATCCGAATAAAGGCCGGAGCACACGAGGATGAAGATGTTGTCCTCGGCGATTATTGCCCTTTGGTGGGAGAGGGCGCGTCGTTCGCCTACGGAAGTTTCCGAGACGCGGGCGAAATATTCGAGCGCCGGAAATCCGTCGTGAGTCAAAAGTTCGCTTTTGATGAGGCGGTCAAAACGCTCGAGGAGCGTACTCCAGAGTTCGTCAATCAATTCTTGGCCGTATCGGCCGTCCGGTTGCTTCAGGCCCGCGGCGCTCTTCAACGAGGTGATTATCACCGAGAGCACTTGAGCGGGCTCTCCTTCTCTTTGAGGCGCCTTGGACAGAGTGTCCATTACCAGGGGGTTGTCGTTGTCCGGTCCGAGTCGGAAATCGGCGGGATATTCGAAAGTGAATTCGACGTCCAGTTCTTTCGCCCTCGGGTTGTCCGAGGAGTCGTAGGTCACAAGCCCCGCGCCTTTGGCGTCGTCGCGTTGATTCGCGAGGCCCCCCGAAAGCTCTTCCGCTCCAAGCGGGAACTCAGGGGCCCGGTTGTCATCGGGCGAGTCTTCCGCGCGGGTCATCGGTTCAATCTTTTTCTTGTCGTCTTCATCGTTCGCGGTTGACTCCGATTCGTCGGAAGAGTCGGTGGAATCGGAAGAGTAGGAAGAGTAGGAAGAAACGGAAGAGTCGGAAGAGTCGGAAGAATCGGAAGAGTCGGAAGAGTCGGAAGAGTCGGAAGAGTCGGAAGAGTCGGAAGAATCGGAAGAATCGGAAGAATCGGAAGAATCGGAATAATCGGAAGAATCGGAATAATCGGAAGAATCGGAAGAAACGGAAGAGTCGGAAGAGGAGGGCGTTTCGGCGGCGGGCGTTTTTTTATCGCCCGAGCAGGCGCTTAAAAAGACAAACGCGGCGGCAATCGCGAGAAAAGCAAGAATGTTTTTCATTTTCCGGTCCTCCGTCGATTTACGTAAAAGTGGCGCGTTTTTGATTTGTCTTCTTTTTCGGTGGTTAAAATATTATTCGGGGGACGATGATTTTGGAGAGCGAAACGCGAAAAAAACGTTTTCCGGGCCCGGACGCCGCGACGCTCCGCGCGACGGGCGAAACGCCGGGGAACTCGGCATGATCTTTGACGTTAGCACAAAGGGGTTTTCGTTTCAAGACGCGGTTTCCCGTCCGCGAAGAAGGCTGGTTCGAGCGGGGGGCGGGCGGGAACGTTCGCACCGGGGGCGGGAACGGTTAAGGCGGGTCGGAGGGAGGGATCGGGGTTCCGGGGCGGAAACGTTTGGGAAAAAAATGTCAGATTTCGAAACGCGTGATTTTCCGGGAAACCAGGGGATTATGTTCGAGTTGGAAAGTTCCCCGGTTTCCCCGGGAGAGCGGGTGATTCATCGAAAGAAAACGCGCGCGCGGGGTCGCGGGTAAGCGCCCGCCGCGGACCCGGGGCCTTTCGCCGCCGTCCATCGCCGTCGCGGACGTCCCGCCCGGACGGATACGTTCGAAACAAGTCGATCGTATCCGTTTTTCGCGCGGTCCGCGAATGGTCGGTCTCGGCCTTTCGCGATCTTAAAACCGTCAAAAAAGGGAACGCGCGGATTTGTCTCCCAATTTCGCGTCTCCTCCGATTCCGGATCCCGCGCTTAGGCTTCGGCCGAATAAATGTCCGCGCGAAGATGAACATGTTGTCATCGGCCGCCATCGCCCTCGGTCGAGCGAAGGATTGCGGCCCCTCTTTGTTCGAGCCCGCTCGGACGCGTCGACCGCGGCGTCCCGCCCGGACCGATTCTTTCGAATCCGGGCGACCGCTCCCGTCGGCCGCGCGGGCCGCCAAAGGTCCGTCTCAGCCTTTCACAATCTTAAAACCGTCAAAAAAAGGAACGCACAGGTTTGTCTCCAAAACCGGCGTTTCCCGCGATACCGGATCCGGAGAGTCGAGGTCGTTCGAAAAAAAGATTGAGCAAAACAGGACGAACATTTTGTCATCGGCCGCTATCGCCCTCATGTGCGTGAAGACCCGCTCTTCCCCGCCGATTGAGCCCTCTCGCGCGGATAACCATTCGAACGCCGGAAAATCATCGTGGGTCAAGCGTTTGCTTTTGACTTGGCGGCCGAAATGATTCGAGAGCCTCTCCCATAAGACGTCCGTCACTTCATCCGCGTATCGGCCGTTTTCGTCCTTCTTGCCGGCCAACTCCTCCAACGGGGTTACGCCCACCAAGAGCGTCTGATGGGGCTCGCCCGTCTTTACGGTTTCTTTGTCAAAGGTGGTCAAGATCAAGGAGTCCGGTTCCTCCGGCAAGAGCGTGAAATCGGCGGGATGTTTCAACGTGAAGTTGACGTCGAGTTTTTTCGCGTTCGGGTTGTCCGAGGCGTCGTAGGCAATCCATCCGACTCTTTTCGCCTCTTCCGGAGGATCCGCCGCGTCCGTCGCGAACCCTTCCTCGACCCGAACGTTTTCCGCGATCCGTTCGTCTTCGGGCGAGGCTTCCCCCGGGGCGGGCGATTTGATTTCCGCGGCCCCGTCGGAAACGGCCGCGGTGGCCGGTGTCGGGCTTTGGGTGGCGGCGGAGAGGGAAGTGGCGGGCGTTTCCGCGGCCCCTTTGTCTTTTTCCCCCGAGAAGGCGGACAAAAGGACAAAGACGGCGGCCATCGCCAAAAAGGCAAAGATGTTTTTCATTGTTCGGTTCTCCGTGATTTTCACCGGGATGACGGTTTTCAAGAAAATGAAGTTTGACGGGCCCGGAAGCGGCGAACGCCGGCTACCGGCGAAAGGTCGGTAAATCCCGCGCGGTTTTGACGTCGGGCCGAGCCGGTCATCCTCGCGAGACGGTTTCCCCCCGCGCCCCGCTCGAATCCGGCGGGTTCGAACGCGAGGGAAGAGGGTTTTCGCGGGAAAAAAACGGATCCCGCGATTTTTCCGAAAAAATCCCGCGGTCGCCGTTTCTTCCCGGGTTCGGGGGAGGGGTCTTCCGCGGAGGTCCGTCAGGGAGAGCGGCCGAAGAGAGCGGCCGAAGAAATCCGCCGAAGAGGTACGCCGAAGCGGGAGTTTTTGGTGACGAAGGTCCCTCGTCCGAATCGGGACGGGTCAATCAAAGGCTTCCGCCGCGGGAAAACCGGCCGCGATCCGCGCGGGCGGGCTCGCCGGACTCCCGGCCATCGCGCGCGAATTCGAATTCCCCTTTGATTTCGCCAAAAACGGGGAAGGCGTTTCGAATGACTCGAGCCGTCCCCGACCGACCGGGTTTGTCTCCCCGCGGTCTCGCGCGTCTTCTCCGCTTGATTCGGGAAACGACGTTCCCTTGCCGTCGAAAACGGTTCGAGGTGCCGTCGTCCGGGGTTTCCGGACGCGCCGCGGTCGTCACCCCCGCCTCCTTCGAGGCCGATGGTCTTCTCGCGATTCGAACCGGGTTTCCGGTTTATTTCCGACTTTTTCCGGGGAAAATTCCGTTCCGGGACTTGTTCTGGGGAAAAATCCTTCCGGGTTCCGGAGGAGGTTCCCCTTGGTTTCCGGGCCTCTTCGGATTCGCCCTTTCGCGCCAATCTTCGCGGACGAACCGATTTTGAACGAAAGGCCTTTCTCGGCGTCGAAACATTGTTTCGCGCGTTTTTCGTCCGTTCGCCGTTTTTTCGCGAATCGTTTCGCCCGTTTCGAGACGCTTCGGGCCTTCGGGCGACGCGGATCGCGACGCCGACGGGAGCTCCCGGTCAAGCCCCCCGGGTTTCCCCCGAGCCTCGCGCGACCCTTCCGCGCTACCTCCAGTGACCTTTGGGGATGCCGATGTGAAAATCCCCGAAGTCGGCTCCGCAAGAGGACTTCGGGGGTGTCGGCGCGTGAGTTCGGGGTGTCCCCGAACGGGCGATGGCGGAGAGAAAGGGATTCGAACCCTTGAAAGTTTATTAGACTTTAGACGATTTCGAGTCGCCCCCGATCGACCACTCCGGCATCTCTCCGCTGATTCCGTTTCGCGAAAAAAAACTCGTCCGGCGGGGCGATTCGTCCTGGGAGCCGCCGCAATCGCGGGCCCCGCGAAACGAAACACAACATTAGCACAAATCGGTCTTCGTTTCAAGACGCGGCGGCCTTTCGCGGCACTCGGGACGGGAGAGTTTTTTCAGGGGCCCCACACCCCCGGGATCGGGGTGGCGCACTCGGGGCAGAGACCGTCTTTTCCCATGACGTTTTCGCGCACGAAAAAACCCGATCTCCCGACGAGGAGGGTTCCGCATTTCGGGCAGAAGGTGTCCCCGTATCCCCTTCCCTCGATGTTTCCTATGTACACGTGTTTCAGGCCGTTCTTTTTTCCCACCGAACGGGCGAAAAGGAGTTCCTCCCGGGAGGTGGTCCTCAGGTGTCTCTGTTCCCGCATGGGCCTGAAGAGGCTCACGTGCCAGGGCATGTCCGGGCTCACGTCCGCCAAAAATTCCGTGAGTCCGTTCAATTCCCTTTCGCCGGTGTTGAGTTCGGGGATGAGGAGGGTCGTCACTTCCACGTGAATCCCCATTTCCCGGGAGTTCCTTATGTTCTCCTTGACCGGTTCCAGTCTCCCCCCGGTGACGCTTTCGTAAAAGTCCTCGGTGAAACCCTTGAGATCCACGTTCATGGCCTTGACCCAGTCGAGGCTCTTCAGGGTTTCGGGGCTCATGAAACCGTTCGTGACCCAGATTGAGGGGAGACCCGCCTCCAGGGCCAGAAGCCCCAGGTCCCGGGCGTACTCGTAGAAGACCGTGGGCTCGGAATAGGTGAAGGAAAAACTGCGGGCCCCGGTCTCCAGGGCCTTTTCCGCGAGAAGCTCCGGGGGGACGGGCCTCGCGACCCCGGGCCAACCGGGATCCGGTCTGCTGAGGGTGTGGTTCTGGCAGCCCAGACAGTCGAAGTTGCAGCCGGGGGCCCCGACGGAAAAGGTGAGGGTTCCCGGGAGGTAGTGGTAAAGAGGTTTTTTCTCGACGGGGTCAAGGCCCAGGGATTCCGCGAAACCGCGGTTCAGGACCCGCAGCTCGCCCCCCTCGTTGACCCTCACCCGGCAAAAACCCCTTTCCCCCTTCCCGATCAGGCACTTTCTCGCGCAAAGCCGGCAAGAGACCTTGCCGTCTCGGGCCGGTTTCCAGTGTTCCGCGACGGTTCCCCGCAAATTCAAAACTCCCTGAACATGTGATTGGCTATCTTTCTGCTCAAGTCTTCCGCGATCCATTTGAGGCTCTCGGCCTCCCGCATGTCCACCTGTTCCTGATTCAAGGACACCGCGAAGGTCCTGTGGGAGGAAAAGGCGCGTTTCTTAACGACCGGGAGGGGGTTGTCCTCCCCCTCCCCGGGTCTTTCGAAGGTCGCCTCGACTTCCACCGTGACCGTGCGGCTGGAGGAGGTCTCGGGGATCTCCGTGCCGTTTCTTTCCTGAGACTCCCAGGACCCCGTCTTGACGCCCACGTTCGCGATTTCCAGCGTCAGCTTCGCCTCGCTCCCCGGTCCCCCCAATCTGAGGCCCTTGATCCCGGAGATGTTTTCCGCGACGGAGCGGGTGAGGTCCGTGCCCAGTCTCGCGTAGTGGGAATGGTTTTCCGCGACCGGAACGTACAGGCTCATGCCCCCCTCCGGAAGCCTGAGGCTGTAGGGCGTGGGGGACAGGTCATAGCCGCAGGAGTGGCACAACAGAAGAAGACCCGCCGCGAGGGCGGCCGCGAGTCCCCCGGATGGAATGACGGTTTTCAAGGCTTCGCGTCCCCGGAAAGCCCGTGCCAAAGCTTGTCGAGAATTCCGTTCACGAAGGCCCTCGAGTCGTTGTCCCCGAAGTCCTTGGCCAGTTCCAGGGCCTCGTTCAGACTCACCCTCGGGGGGATGTCCTCTCTGTGGCGCATCTCGTAATAAGCGAGGCGGATTAGGGCCTTGTCCACTTTCGAGAGTCTTTCCAGACGCCAGTTCAAAAGAACCCCGCTTATGTCGTCGTCTATGGTTTTGAGGTTTTCCGAAACCCCGAAAAAAAACTCGAGGGCGAGGGGCAGGGCTTCCCTGAAGTCTTCGGGGGAGAGTTTCAAAGAGCCCTCCGAATCCTTTTCCGGGTCGAAACAGGCGAGGAAAAGCCTCACGGTCTCCTGGGGATTCTCCCCGGACAGGTCGCTCTGAAAGAGGAGCGACAATGCCAGGGTCCTCGCCAGTCTTTTCAATTCCATCATTTTCATGGTCAAAAACCGCGAACGCCGAAAATTCGAAAAACGGGGAAAAAACCCCGAAAGAAACCGGGAAGAAACGAAAACGTTCGAATCCCGAAACGGGTCCCGAAAGGCCCCGAGCGCCTTCCCGGGTCTTTTCGGAACTTTCCGGACCTTCCCGGGTCCGTGACGAACGTTATCACGAAAGCCCGGAAAAAGAAAATTCGAAACGAAGAACGAAAAACCGGGGAACCGGGGAAAAAAGCGGGAAAGCTCCCGGGAATCAAAGGGGCGGGGGCCGGCGGCTACCTCATCAGTTTCAGGAGCCCCGCCATTTCGATGGCCGTCACGACCGCGTCGAAGCCCTTGTTTCCGCTTTTGGTCCCCGCCCTGTCTATGGCCTGTTCCACGGTGTCGCAGGTCAGGACCCCGAAGCTCACGGGAATTCCGCACCGGAGCTGGACTTGGGCCAGTCCCTTGGAGACCTCCGCGGCCACGTAATCGAAATGGGGGGTGGACCCCCTGATGACCGCCCCCAGGGCGACCACCGCGTCGTATTTCCCGGATTGGGCCAGAACTTGGGCGGCCAGGGGCAATTCGAAGGACCCGGGGACCCTGACCACCGCGAGCTCGTCGGCGTTTCCGCCGTGACGGGCGAAGGAATCCACCGCCCCGGCGAGCAGCCTCTCGGTTATCAGACTGTTGAAACGACTCACGACGACGGCCATGTTGAGTCCGGCGGCGTTCAATTGGGCTTCCAGGATCTTGGGCATGAGGCACTCCATGTGTTTCGCTTGAAAAAACGGAAAAAGACCCGAAAAAAGAGGGTGATTTTTCGGGCCGGGACGGGAAAAGCGTTCGAAAGGGCGCGCGGGAAGAGACGACGGGACGACGGGACGACGGGATTCCGGACGACGGGAAAACGACGGGCGGTCGATTGAGGAAAAAAAAGAAGGAAATCGCCCGCGCGCGAAAGGGTGGGTTCGGGAGGTCCCCGGGAAGGCCCCCGGGCGGGGCCCCTTCAAATCGTCCCCGGCGTCATCCCCCTCGTCACTCCTTTTCGAACTTGTCCTTGTCGAACTTCAGAATGTGCCCCATTTTGGCGCACTTGGTCTCCATGTATCTCAGGTTTACGGGCAGGGTCCCGACCTCTATGGGGACCCGATCGGTCACGGTCAGGCCGTAGCCCTCCAGGGCGAC
>JAITKT010000284.1 GCA_031278225.1 Deltaproteobacteria bacterium | reverse complement strand
CAGAATCCAATCGCGCGTTTTGAATTTGTTTTTTGACTCTCGCGGCTTATTTCCGTTTTATCGTGTCCCATGGTTCGCATCGCCGGCCATTTTCCCCGGAAGTTTCTCACCGGGATATTTCGGGATTCTTTTCCCGAGACCTTTTGTTAAATCACGGATCAACGCTTTTGTCTCCGAAGCGAACTCAGGCTTTAATAATTTTTTCAAATATCATTGTTATCTTTATATGCTATATTATATTGTTTTATTTTTTTTGATTGAAGAATGTCGCACTCGGCGATTTTCCGCGCCGGTCAACTCCGCTTGATTTCGCGTTCATTTATTGATTATTTCGTTTATCGAGCCTGTCGTCGATTTCACCACCCCCGTCGTCGTTTCGATTTTTCACGCGCTAGTCGGTGACAATCGGATGTCCGGGTAATTCGACGTTCAACAGACAAGAGCGGTTTATCGCGTCCCGTTTCCAGCTCACTCTTTCCATTTCACGCATATGTTCCGTGTTTTAACTTTTATTCTTCTCGCTGAATTTTAATTTTCGTTGCCTCAAGTTCCCCTCCGCCGAATGATTTTCACGGGTAACTCTGTCAATTTCCGGTGTTTGCGTAAGCGAACGTTTAGTAAAGGAAAGGTAATCAAATGTCAAAACAAATCATTTTCGCCTTGGCCCTGACTCTCTCGTTTATTTTCATGCCGACCGCGCAAAGTTCGGCCGATCCCACCACCATCGTATATTCTTTTCCCGTGAACGTGGGCCCGGGCAATCCTCATCTTTATCTTCCCAACCAGGTTTTCATGCAACAGATGATCTACGACAAGCTTGTCTCGTACGGAAAAGGCGGGGTAATCGAACCTTGCCTCGCCGAAAGCTGGGATGTTTCGGAGGATGGCCTCACGTACGTTTTTCATCTGAGAAAAGACGTGAAATTCAGTGATGGCGAACCTTTTAACGCCGAGGCCGCGGTTAAGAATTTTGACACAATCATGTTAAACAGAAAACGTCACGGCTGGCAGGAAATCACGAACAAACTCGAAAAATGGGAAGCCGCGGGTGAATTCGATTTGAAACTCACCTTAAATTCCCCTTACGCCAACACCATGAATGACTTTGCCGCCTTTCGTCCGTACAGATTCCTGTCGCCAAAGGCTTTCCCGGACAGCGGTTTCACCGCGGACGGAATAAAAGCCCCCATCGGCACCGGTCCGTGGAAATTGACGGAAACCGTTCCCAACGAATACAATCTTTTTGAAAGAAACGATCTCTACTGGGGTCCCAAGCCCCAAGCGGAAAAAGTATTGATAAAGGTCATCCCGGACCCGTTGACGAGAGCCGTCGCCTTGGAAACGGGCGAGATTGATTTGATTTACGGAAGCGGACAAATCGGCTTCGATGTTTTTGACAGATTTTCCAAGGATCCCAAATACGTTACCTCCATTTCCGATCCTTTGTTGAATAACGTCGTCGCCCTGAACACCGGCAGATTTCCCACGAACGACAAAGCCGTTCGACTCGCGCTGAATTACATCACCAATCGGGACGAGATAATACAGGGGCTTTATCTGGGTCATCTGCAGCCGGCTTATTTCTTGTGCAACAAGGTTTTCAAGTATTGCGATCTCGATCTGAAACCTTATCCCTTTGACGTCGAATTGGCCGCCAAAACCCTGGAAGAAGCCGGTTGGATACTTCCTCCCGGACAGACGATAAGGGAAAAGGACGGAAAAAAGCTTGACGTTCCCTTCAGTTTCATATCAACCGACGCCACTCACAAATCCGTGGTCGAAGCCATGCAGGCTCAAGCCAAAAAGGCCGGCATCAACATCATAGCCTTGGGCGAGGAGGCGGACATTTACCTGTCCCACAACCGCGAGGGCAACTTCAACATGGTGTTGATTGACACGTATTCCGCTCCCTTGGAACCGGTCGCGAGTCTTTCGGCCATGAGAAGTCCGACCAACACCGACCACCAGGCTCAGGCGGGACTTCCCCAAAAAGCCCAAATCGACGAGCTCATAGGCAAAATGGTCTCTTCCGTGAAAGAAGAGGACATAGCGAATTACGTGAAGGAGATCCTCACCTTTTTTCATGACGAAGCGGTTTACGTCCCGCTCATCGGAGTTTCCATCATCGAGGTTCACAGAAAAGGGGAATTGGACAACGTCACTTTCGACACCGACAACAATCACATAGCCTTTGAAAAGATGATAAAACTCAAATAACGTCCGCTTTCGTCTCTTTTCGCGTGTTTCTCCTCGACCTTCCGGCGTCGGTCGCCGAAACCGTGATGGGTTCCCCCGAAAAAAGCTGCGAAAACCGAAGCGCGGCCGGTTCGCCCCTTGTTCCGACCGCACTTTCATTTTGCCGTTTAATCCCAATAATATTTTTCAATTTAATTTTTTCTTGTTTTTGTTTAATCGGAAAATATGATTATTTATGATTGTGTTGTTTATTCTTGTTTATTCGCGAATATGTTTTAGGAAAAATTAAATTGAAAGCGAAAAACTTTAGTTGACGGGAATGGTAATGTTATAGTTTGACAATATTTCCGGAATGTTCTATCTTGTACGCGAGTTTTAAAATCAACTTCGAAAATCGGAAAAACCGTTCGGGGAGGCCGGGTTTCCGTTTTGTTTTGGTTTTCGATCGCCCTTCAACGCCGGAATTCACTGAAACAACGACCCCGATTGATTTTCAAACATTCGCGTCGCCCGCGCTTTGTCAAATCTCATTATTTCCGTCCGGTAAAACAACCGCGACGAAAGGTCATCAAATGCCAAAAAACATTATTTTCGCCATGGCGCTTTCGCTTTCGATTCTTCTTTTCCCGCATCTCGCGTCCGCCGATCCCTCCACCATCGTTTTTTCTTTTCCGGTCAACGTCGGTCACCTCAATCCCCATCTTTACCTCCCCAACCAGATTTTCGCCCAGCAGATGGTTTACGATCCGCTCGTTTTGTACGGCGAGGGGGGAGAAATATTGCCCTGTCTCGCCGAGAGCTGGGAGATTTCGCCCGACGGCCTTGAGTACACCTTCAAATTGAGGGAGGGCGTCAAATTCAGCGACGGCACGGCATTCAACGCCGACGCGGCCGTGAAGAATTTCGACACCATAATGCAAAACAGGAAACGCCACAGCTGGATAGAGTTGACAAACAAGATTGAAAAATGGGAAGCCGCCGGGGAACACGTGTTCAAAATCACCCTGAACTCGCCTTACTCCCCGGCCTTGAACGATCTGGCGTCCTTTCGGCCCTACAGATTCCTGGCCCCGAGCGCTTTTCCCGACAGCGGTTTCACCGCCGACGGGATCAAGGCGCCAATCGGCACGGGACCATGGGTTCTCATCGAATCATCCCCCAACCAACACGATCTTTTCGAGAGAAACGACTTATATTGGGGTCCCAAGCCTCAAGCCGAAAAGGTTTTGATTAAAGTCATCCCCGACCCTTTGACCAGAGCCGTGGCCATGGAAACCGGCCAAATCGACCTCATCTACGGAGCCGCTCAGATAGGTTTTGACGTCTTTCAACGGTTTTCCAAGGATCCGAGGTTCGAAACCTCCATTTCGCCCCCGCTCTCCAACAGCGTCATCACCCTGAACACGGGTCTTTTCCCGACTGACGACAAGGCGGTCCGTTTGGCCTTGAATTACGTGACCGACAGGGACGCCATAATCAACGGGATTTTTCTGGGCTATCAGAAGCCCTCTTACTTTTATTGCAACGAGGTCTTTCAGTATTGCGATCTGAACCTCAAGCCTTATCCTTTCGACATCGAATTGGCGAAAAAGACCTTGGAAGACGCCGGATGGATTCTTCCCGCGGGCGAGACCATAAGGGAAAAGGACGGCAAAAAACTGGACGTTCCTTTCAGTTTCGTCTCGACCGACGGCGCCCAAAGGACCATGGCCGAGGCCATTCAAGCCCAGGCGTTGAAAGCGGGGATCAATCTCATTCCGACGGGAGAAGAGGCGGACATGTTCCTGTCCCACACGAGGGAAGGCAACTTCAACATGGTCGCCAAAGAGACCTGGGGAGCGCCCCTCGAGCCGATCGGTCAGCTTTCGGGCATGAGAAGACCCACAGGCACCGATTTTCACGCTCAGCAGGGTCTGAGCCAAAAACCCATGATGGACGAACTCATAAGCAAATTGGTCTCGTCGGTTGACGAAAAGGAGCGGGAAGCCCTGGTGAAACAGGTTTTCACCATTCTTCACGAGGAGGCCGTTTACATACCCATCCATGGAAACTCCTCCGTCGAGGTGCACAGGAAAGGCGAACTCGAGAACGTCACCTTCGCGACCGACGACAACTACGTGGCTTTCGAGAAGATGAGAAAACTCAAGTGAGACTCTTCGTTTGGCGGGGTTTTTTCGCGAAATCCCGCCAAACATTCCCACCAAACGCGTTTTTCGCCGGCGGTTCGTAAAAAATACCGCTTCCGCGCTTGTACCTCCGTCAGGCGGACAGGACACCCCCGTTTTTCTCTCGCCGTCTTTCCCCCGTCCTTCCTCGAATCCAAAACCCGCTCCCCCCGCTTAAAATCCCGCCGTCACCCGCGATGACGCGCCCCCGCTTCATCCCCTCCCGCTCCCTCCAACGACGACGACCCCCTTCGCCGTTCCTTTCCCCGAACCGCGCCAATCCCCGCGAGTCAAAAATAACATCTTAATCATCGGACCGTCTTTTCCGGGATGATATATTGTCATATTTTCGCGCCACCGCTCATGGTTTGGGACCTTAGCCGCGCGTTGTCGCTTTGATTTTCGCGAGCGTCGCCCCCTGCAGTTGACGGCGGGATCCAAACCGCGGTTCGCGCGGGTTCGTGTCCGGTCGTTTCCGGCGGATTCCAAAACCACGTGAAAAATTTTTGAAAACGTGTTTTTGACAAAAAAACACACCGACGATACAATATATTGTTTTTAAAATTTTTCGGCATAATCTTTAAAACACCATGTTTTAAGGCCATTATTCTAATAATTAGAATCGTTTTTCCATCGTGATTTTAAAATAATTGACCAAAAACGTAAATAATGTTATCTTGGGTCAACTTAGCGATTTCATGTTTGGTTTTCACGTCTCCTTTCCGGGTTTTCCCGGTTTCTTCCGGGAATCGGTTTTTTCGCGGAGGGAGATCCGCGTCCGATTCCCGGAAATCGTCGTGAAATCGCCCCCGGGGTTTAAAATTTTTTTGGTCCTTACCATCTCGTTTCGGATGTTTGCCGTTTTACGTCAAAACCGTCCGTTTGAAATATTGTCATCAACATACCCGCCGTTTTTTCCCAATTATCGGAAAACCGCCAACGAAAGGTAATCGAATGTTTGAAAAAATCATTTTGGCTTTGGCCATGGCGTTGACTTTCTTGGTTTCGACGCCGAGCGTTTCGGCCGACACCGACACCATCGTTTATTCGTTTCCGGTGAACGTCGGCGTCTTAAACCCCCACCTTTATCATCCCGCTCAGATTTTCGCCCAGCAAATGATCTACGACCCTCTGGTCTTGTACGGGGAAGGCGGAGCGATGGAACCCTGTCTCGCCGTCGGCTGGGAGATTTCCGACGACGGCTTGGAGTACACCTTCCGTCTGAGGGAAGGCGTCCTGTTCAGCGACGGCAGCCCCTTCAACGCCCATGTCGCGGTAAAGAACTTCGACGCCATCATGGCCAACAGAAAGCGTCACGCCTGGATAGAGCTCACTAACAAGATCGAGAAATGGGAGGCCGAGGGCGAACTCGTTTTCAAAATCACCCTGAATTCCCCTTACTCCCCGACCCTGAACGACCTCGCGTCTTTCCGCCCGTACAGGTTTCTGGCCTTGAGCGGTTTTCCTGACAACGGTCTCACGGCCGAGGGGATTAAGGCGCCCATCGGCACGGGACCCTGGGTTTTCAAAGAGACGCTTCCGAACGAGCACGACCTCTTCGTCAGAAACGAGCTCTATTGGGGCCCGAAACCGAAGGTCAAAAATGTCTTGATAAAGGTCATCCCGGACCCTCTCTCGAGAGCGGTGGCCATGCGCACGGGAATCATAGACCTCATTTACGGCACGGGCCAGATCGGTTTCGACGCGTTTGACGAATTCGTCAAGGACCCGAGGTTCGGGCACGGTATTTCGCCCCCGCTCTCGAACACGATCATCACCCTGAACACCGCCCTTTTTCCCACCGACGACAAGGCGGTGCGCCTGGCCCTGAACTACGCGACCGACAGGGATGAGATAATTCGGGGAATCTTTCTCGGTTACCAGGAACCGGCCTATTTTTACTGCAATCCCGTCTTTCGATACTGCGACGCGAACCTCGAGCCCCATCCCTTCGACGTCGATTTGGCCGTCAAAACCCTGGAAGAGGCCGGTTGGCTCCTTCCCCCGGGAAAAAAGATAAGGGAAAAGGACGGAAAGAGACTGGACATTCCCTTCAGTTTCGTTTCCACCGACAGCAACCAGAGGATCTTGGCCGAGGTCATGCAGGCCCAGGCCCTCAAGGCCGGCATAAATCTCATCCCCCGGGGGGAAGAGGCGGACACCTTCCTCACCCACACGAGGGAAGGAAACTTCAACATGGTCACCAAGGAAACCTGGGGAGCGCCCT
Source organism: Deltaproteobacteria bacterium (assembly GCA_031278225.1). Lineage (GTDB taxonomy): Bacteria > Desulfobacterota > Desulfarculia > Adiutricales > Adiutricaceae > JAITII01. The sequence goes on along the minus strand of JAITKT010000284.1, from coordinate 6,847 downwards.
TGGAGCCCATCGGTCAGCTGTCGGGCATGAGACGGCCCACCGGGACGGATTATCACGCTCAGCAGGGCTTGAGCCAAAAGCCCCGGATAGACGAGCTCATAAGCGTCATGGTCTCTTCCGCGGACGAGAGGGAGCGCGAGACCCTGGTGAAACAAATATTCGCGATTCTCCACGACGAGGCGGTGTACATTCCCATTCACGGGAATTCCTCGGTGGAAGTGCACGGAAGCGGAAAATTGAGCGGCGTCTCCTTCGCGACCGACGACAATTACATCGCCTTCGAAAAGATGACTAAACTCAAGTGAGTCTTTGAGTCGATGTTCGGGAGGGACCGCGACGTCCGGGTTTCGGCCCGGGTCGGGGTTTACGGGGACAAACAGGCGCGGCGAAAAAATTTTTCCGCCGCGCCTGCTTGTTTGTTTCGTTTCCGTCCCGAAGACCCTCGCGACGGGGTTCCCCGTACGGCGGTTTTTTCGTTTCGCCTTTCGACGGGCCCCGGCGGACGCCGTCAATCCTTCTCTTCTTCCTTGCTCCTGTCGTAGTAGTTCTCGTAGTGACGGGCGTAATCGGAGAGGAGATCGTATTCGCCGGCCCAGGATTTGTCGGCGGGGGTGTCCTCGGGGAGGACCTTGAGGGAGATGTCGGAGAGCATTTCGAAGCCCATCTCCGTGTTCAAGGCCTTCAACCAATCTTTTTTCAGGTACCTCAGGCGCTCGAGCCAATGGGGGGAGTCCACCCGGACGTAAAGAACGCCGAGTTGGTGGGCGAGAACGGAGCAGTGTTTCGAGGCTTCCCCGCCAGCGACGAGTTTGAATTTGTCGAAAAGACGCCTGTTCCGCATGACGTAATTCATGGCTCCGTCCTCGAGGGACTTTTCCATGAGCTGACCGATGCTCGGGGGGACGCCCGCGAATCCGCGGTCGAACCGGCTTTTTTCGTTTTTTTTCTTTTGATCCGCGCTCATGAGCCTTTCGTCCGTTCCGGCGGGGTCAGCTTTCCAGGCTCTGGAGCCTCGCCAGGTTGAAGTACAGTCCGTTTTTCTTGATTAAGTCCTCGTGGCTTCCTTCCTCGACGATTCTTCCGCGGTTAAGGACCAGGATGCGGTCGGCGTTTTTCACGGTGCTCAACCTGTGGGCGATGATTATGGAAGTCCTGCCCTCGAAGACGGTCCGCATGGCCTTGGAGATTAAGAGCTCGCTTTCCGAGTCCACGAAGGCGGTCGCCTCGTCCAAAATAACGAATTCCGGGGCGTCTATCAAGGCGCGGGCGCAGGCCAGGAGCTGGCGCTCGCCCGCGGAGAGGGTTCTTCCCTCGTTTCCGATTTTTTCGTCGTAACCCCCGGGGAGTTTCTCTATGAAGGCGGAGGCCCCCACCCTCTCGGCGGCGTTCCTCGCCACCTCGTCGGGGATGTCCGTCCTCCCGAGTTTCAGGTTTTCCATGACGGTCCCGCCGTAGAGATAGACGTCCTGGGTCACGAGACCGATTCTCTTCCTGTGGAGGGAGAGGTCCAGATTCTTCAGACGGGCCCCGTCGAAGGTGATGCGGCCCTCCGTCGGGTCGTAGAAGCGGAGCATCAGGTTTATCACGCTGCTTTTCCCGCTCCCCGTGGCCCCCACGAGGGCGACGGTCTCCCCCTTCCCGACGGTGAAATTTATGTTCTCGAGGACCATGGGCATGTTTTCCCCGTAGGCGAAGGAGACGTTTTCGAAGGCTATCTCCCCGCCCGGGCCCGGGGGCGCCTCGGGAACCGGCCCCTCGGGGAGGGTCCTGTCGTCGACTTCGAAGAGGGCGTTTATGCGTTCGATGGAGGCGAAGGCCGATTGGAAGGTGTTGACCTTTTCGGCCAAGTCCTTTATGGGGGCGAAGAAACGGTTGGCGTAACCCACGAAGGCGGCGAGCACCCCGAGACTCACCGCGTTTCCGAGGACCATGTTTCCCCCGAACCAGAGGATGAGGGCCAGGACGGAGCTCGCGATGAAGTCCACCAAAGGGAGAAACACGGCGAAGGAATGGACCTGCCGGAGGCCCGTCCTGAAGTTGGACTCGTTCAGTTCCCGGAAGCCCAGGGCCGAGGTCTTTTCCCTCCCGAGGGCCTTGATGATGACTATCCCCGCCCTGGTCTCGGAAAAGTACTGGTTTATCGCCGAGACCTTGCCCCGCAAATCCCTCTGGATGCGCCGGGCTATCTTTCCGAAGCGCCAGGAGACGAGGACCGCCAAGGGGGTGACGAGAAAACTCACGAGGGCGAGTTTGGGGGACAGCGCGACCATGACCGCGGTCACGCCCACGAGGCTCAGGACGTCGCTGAAAAAGGAGGCGGCCGTGGATTTCACCATGGCGTTGATGTTGTTGATGTCGCTCGTGAGACGGGAGGTGAGCCTCCCGGCCTCGGACTTGTCGAAAAACGACTGGGAGAGCGAAAAGAGATGGGAGAGCAGTCGCTCCCTCAAAAAATACCCGAGTTTTTGGCTCGCCGTTTCGAGGATCACCCTCTGCCCGAGGTCGAAGAAGTAGCCCGCCACCATGAGCGCCGCGAAGAGAACGGCCAAGACTTTGAGGCCCTCGAGGTCGGCGTTTCTGAGAACGAGGGTCGCGGCCCCGTCGAGGCGGGTGAGGTCGGGTTCCCTGACCGCGACGAGGTTCGGGTGGAGTTCGACGAGGCCCCCCGAGTCGCGGCTGAGTTTCGAGGCTTCCCCGAAGGTGAAGTCGGCGTCGATTTTTTTCAGGTACCAGCGGTCCGGATCGAGCTTTCCCGAGGCGACCAGGGTCTTTTCCAGAGCCCGGTCAATCTTTTCGGCCCCGCCCGCCGGGACGAAGAAGACCCCCGGGTCTCCGCTCGGGAGGAAATCGGAGTCTTCGAGCCCGGCGCCGAAATCGGGCGGGAGGGGTCCGGAATCGACAATCTTTCTTCCCAGGGGAAGCACGTACCCGTCCAGGGCCACCTTGGTCAGGTAGGGAAGGGCGATGCTCACGAGGGCCGCGAGAAGGATCATGACGGCCCCGAGAAGGATCACGGGCCTGAAGGTCTTCGTGTAGGGCCAGAGTCCGAAGAGAAGCTTTATGTCCCCGGTGTTGAGCGGCTTCAAATCCAGTTCGTCGTCCAAATCCATGGACACCCGTCCCCCGGCGCTCATGGTTCCACCGTGTCCGGACGATCCGTCCGTTCCGCCCTGTCCGCCCGGTCCGCCCCGTCGGGCCGGAAAGGCCGTCTTTTCCCCTTGACGCCCCCCCGGGCTCCGAAGCCCTCGCGATTTTCGGAAAAGGGGTCCGGGCCTTCGAGGCCGAGATTGTCGAGGCCGAGATTCGCGAGCTCGGTGATGCGCTTGAAATACTTGGATTTTTCCAATATTTCGTCGAAGGTCCCCTCGCCCCCGAGGCGGCCCTTCTCGAGGACCAGAAACTTTTCGGCCCTTTTGAGGCTCGTGACCCGGTGGCTTATTATGAGGGTCCCCTTGTCGGCCCGGAGGGCGAGGAGCCTGTCCAGGATCTCCTCCTCGATGGCGGCGTCCACCGCGGAGAGGGTGTCGTCCAGGATGAGGTAGGGGGGATCCATCATGAGGGCCCTCGCCAAGGCCACCCTCTGCCTCTGTCCCCCGGAAATGGTGACCCCTTTTTCGCCGACGGGCGTGTCGAGGCCCAGGGGAAAGACTTCCGGGTCCATGGGAAGCCCGCTCGTTTCCGCCGCGGCCAGGGCCTCTTTTTTCGAGGCCCCGGGCTTTCCGTAGGCGATGTTGTCGAAAAGCGTCCCGGTGAAGACGTGCCCGTCCTGGGGGATGTAGACGAAGAGCGATCTGAGGGTCGCGAGGGAGTGTTCCGTCGAGGGACGCCCGTTGACGAGAACGAGGCCCGCGTCGGGCTCCCGCAGGGCCGGGAGGAGCTCGGCCAGGGTGCTTTTGCCGCTCCCGGTGGGCCCCGTGAGGGCCGTCACCCCGACGGGCGAAAGGGAAAAGGAAAGGTCGTTCAAAACGGGCTCGTTCCTCCCGGGATACTTGAAGGTGACTCCCGCGAATTCGACGCTTTCGAGTTTTTTCGGGGCGGGCGGGGCGAAGGCGGGCGCCTTTTCCGCCGGCGGGGCGGGTGTTTCCTTCGCGATTTCGATTCGCGCCGGCGCCGCCTCGGCTTTCAAGTCATGGCCGGGGTTTTTTCCGGTTTCCGGGAAGGGCGGGTCCGGGGTCTTCATCCACTCTTCCAAAGTGGGGTCGTTTTCCCCCCGGGGGTGGATTTCCCTTTCGGTCGCGGATATGACCCCCGAGAGTCTCGTCAGGGACGCCAGGCCCTGTTGCATGAGGCCCATGGTGTAGCCCAGGGCCATGAGGGGGTAGGCGAGGAGGGCCAGATAGGTCAAAAAGGCCACGAAGTCCCCCGGGCTTATGGAGCCCCTTATGACGTAAGTGCCCCCGAAAAAGAGGGTCAGGGCCAGGGCGAGGTTGGTGAGAAGGTTCAAAAGAGGGAAGAACATGCCCATGAGAACGGAAAGGCTCACGTTCTTTCTCATGTATTTGTCGCTTTCCCCGTTCACCTCGGATTTGGCGAGGTCCTCCAGGGCCATGGCCCTTATGACCTTGAAGCCCGAGATGTGTTCCCTGATGATCTCGGTCAGGGACCCGAAGATGTTTTGGGTCTCCAGGACCCTCTTGTAGATGCGCCTTCCGAAATAGCCCGTGGTGACGGTGATGAGGGGGAGGGGCGCGAAGGACCAGAGACAAAGGCGGGGGCTTATGGAGAGCATGAACGTCACGGCCGCCGACCCGAGCACGAGGGAATCCACGAGGCTCACGAGCCCGAAACCCAAAGCCAGCCTCACCGCCTCCACGTCGTTGGTGGCGAGGGCCATGAGGTTTCCCGCGGAGTTTTCGTCGTGCCAGGAGACGGAGAGCTCGACGAAGCGGTTGTAGAGCCTTTCCCTGAGTTTTTTTTCCAATCCCCTGGAAAAACCGTAGATCAGGTGTCTCCAGACGTAGCGCATGACGGCCACCAGGACCGCCACCCCGAATATGGCGGCTATGGGGCGCGCGAAGGTCCTCGAGGCGGAATCGCCCTCGGCCAAAAGATCTATGACGGACCCGACGAGTCTCGGGATTGTCATTTGGGTGAAATCGCAGATTATGAGCGCGAGGAAACCCAGGAGCAGGGGGAAGACGCCCTTTTTCAGGTAAGGCGATATGATCGAAAAATTACCCATTCTTGCGGACTTTGTTTTGTTTGCGGTTTCGCGGCGGGAGGAGCGGCGAAACGGAAAAACGCCGACGGAAAGGAAAGTGGCGAAAACGAAAGAAAAAACAAAAGAAAAAAACGAACGCGCGACGAAAAAAACAATAGCAGAATCCGGAGCGAAAAAAAAGCTTCGGAAACCGAAGCGGAAAACAAGCCGGAAAAGGAGTCCCGAAAGCCGGGACGAATTGACGGGCGCGCGAAAGGAAAAGAAAAAATCCGCCCCGAAAACGGGAAACGGGAAACGGGAAACGGGACGCGCGAGCGGAAAAAAAATCAAAATGAAAGGAAAAAAACCGAAACGAAACGAAAGAAAAGGAAAACAAAAAAATTGACGCGGATTGGCCCGAGGGGGATCGTCGGAAAAAAAAACGACTTCGCGGCGAAAGCGGGGGGTGAACGGCGCCTTCGGACGCGCCGCCGCCGGAAACGACTTTCGGGTCAGAGCCCGGCCGCCAGGAGGGCCAGGTGTTCGGGCACCTTTTCCCTCCAGAGGTCCCAGGAATGGTCCCCGCTGTCCTCGGAGTAGACGTGGTCCAGGTCGAGGTCGGTCAAAAGTCTGTGGTACTGCCGGTTTTCGGCGAGGACTATGGGGTCGGATTTCCCCACGGTCAGGAAGAGTTTGGTGTTTTCGAGGGCCCGGGGGCTCATCCGGGTCAGATGGTAGGCGCTGTTGTTTCTCCAGTCCCGGGTTCTCGAGGAATGGGGCCCCAGGACCTCCGCGATGTTCAGGCTCGCGTGCCAGGGGTCCCGGGGGCCGTGGAGCTCCAGGTCCGTTATCCCGGAGAGGGAGCTCACGGCCTTGAAGCGTCCCGGGTGTTTCAGGGCCAGGGTCAGGACCCCGTGGCCCCCCATGCTTATCCCCAGGGCCCCCACCCTCTCCGGGTCGAAGGGGAAGCGTTGGGAGAGGTCCGGCCACAGCTCTTCCATGAGATAACTCTCCATCTTGGAGTTTTTCTTGTGGTCGCTGTCGAGATACCAGCCGTAAAAGTCCCCGTCGGGCATGACGAGGTTCACGTCGAGGGTTTGGGCGAGATTCAGGAGCTCCCTTCCGAAGACGTCCTTCCAGATAAGATAGTCTTCCCCCACCCCGTGGAGGAGAAAGAGAGTCGGTCTTTCGACCTCCGGGCCCGGAAGATAGACCGCGTAGTTGGTCTCCCCGCCTCTGGCCTTGGAGGGCAGGTTGACCTCCAGGAGGGTGGCGGGACTGACGGGAGGCGGCGCGGACATGGGAAGGGAGAGGGAGAAGGGCGGCTCCGCGCGGGTCGCGGACGCGTCTTTCGCGTTCGGGGCGGGGTTTTCCGCGGAATCGTCGTCCCGGCCGCCGGCGGCGGGGGAAATCCCGTCCGTCGCGCCGGAACCGGGGCCGGAACGCGGGCCCGAATTCGAGTCCCCCGGGTTTTCGCCCGCCCCGGGGGCGTTTTCGGCGGGACCCCTCGGGGAAACCGCGCCCGAGGCCGTGGCCGGACCGTCGCCCGCCGCGGATTCGGAAGCGGAACCGGCGGCCGGGGCGCTTTTGGGAAATCCCGCGAGTCCCCAGTCCGCGGCGCGGGGCAGGAAGGAGTCGACTATTATTTTGGCTCCCTTTTCGGTCAGGTGGATGGAGTCCTTGGCCCTTATCCTCTCGTGGGTTTTG
>JAITKT010000208.1 GCA_031278225.1 Deltaproteobacteria bacterium | reverse complement strand
CGGCGGGCGCCGCGACGGCCGAGGAAAACGAAAACGCCCCGGGCTTCCGCTTCCTGGAGCTCATCACGGGGCTCTTCGTGGGGCTCCTCATCATCTCCAATCTCGCTTCCACGAGGATCATAGCCTTCGGACCTTTGGTTTTCGACGCGGGGACACTCGTCTTTCCCCTCACCTACGTCATCGGGGACCTTCTGACCGAGGTTTACGGTTTCGCGAGGGCCAGAAGGATCATCTGGACGGCCTTCTTCTCCCTCTTCGCGGCTTTCTTCTGCCTGTACGTCGCGGGTCTCTTCCCCGGGGCCTCGGACCCGGAGACCGACAAAGCCTGGCACTCCGTCATGGGAATCGCGCCCAGAATCGCCATCGCTTCCCTCGCGGCCTTTCTCGCGGGGGAATTCGCCAACTCCGTCACTCTCGCGAAACTCAAGTTCCGGTCCCCGGAGAGGGGTCCGGCGGGGAGGTTCGTGCTGTCGACTCTCGTGGGGCAGGGCTTCGACACGACGATCTTCGTGTTCGTCGCCTTCGCGGGCGTGTTGGAGGGGTCGGTCCTCCTCGCGGTCCTGTGCTCCAATTACGCGTACAAAGTGGCCATGGAAATCATAATCCTGCCCTTGTCCGTGTTTTTGTCCAAAAAATTGAAAAAGGCGGAAAGGACGGAAGACCGTCCCGGATCCTTCGCCGGGGAGAGGGCCCCCGGCCTCAACCCCTTCGTCTGGAAATAGAGGACCGCGAGCCCGAACTCCTTCGTCCGGAAGCTGAGGACCGCGAGCCGGAACCCCTTCGTCCTGAAGCGGAGGACCGGGAGCCGGAACCCCTTCTTCCGGATCGGCGTCGGGAGTTCGATCCGGCGGCGCCGCTGGGCCAAGGAGGCCCGCGGGGACTTTTCCTTTCCGCCGCTCCCCCGTTCCTCACTCTTTTTTTTGTCGTTTTCGCGTCTCCCGCCGATTCCTTCGGCGGCGAGCGTCAAGGGAGAATCGCATCATGGTCGCCAAAAATCCGAGACGTTCCGTCGAGGAACGTTTGAAGACGAACGTCCTCAAAAAGTTACGCGATTACTGGTTCAAAATCACGGGCTTCCTTCGCGACGTCGACACGTCGGAGCTCAAACCGCCCTCGATCGACATCGAGCCGCTCAAGGGTGTTTGGGGATGCTGGCTCCCCGAAAACAGGCTCATCCTCCTTTCGGAGAACCTGGTCCTCAAGGGCTCCTGGGACTCCATCGTCGGGGTGTTTTCACACGAGGTGGTCCACCAGTTGGTGTCGGAGCTGTTTCAAGGGCTCGCGGAAGAGACCCGGAAAGACTCTCCCGGTGCCCACGGCGTCGCGTTCCAACGGGTTTACGAGTCCATGTTCCTCGACCCCTATTACTCGGGGCCTTCCGTCGACCTGGACCTCGGGGGAGGGGAAATCCCCACGCCTTTCGGAAAAAGGAAAAACGAGGCCAACGCCCACCCCGTCCTGGCCAAGGTCAAAAAGTTGTTGGCCCTCGCGAGCGGGGGCGAGTCTTTCGAGTCGGCGGCGGCCCTGGCCGCGGCGGAGAGGCTTCTCGTCAAACACAATCTGGACGAGTCCGACCTCGAGTCCCGGGAAAATCCCGAATTCGAGAGATGGACGCTCGACCTCGGGCCCAAGATCACCTTCGAGCACGACCTCATCTGCCGGCTTCTGAGTGGGCATTTTTTCGTCTCGACCATCTACTGTTCCGATTGGATTCCAATCAAGAACCGCAAACGCGAGCTCGTCGAACTCATAGGCCGGCCCGTGAACCTCGCCATGGCGGAGTACGTCTTCCGTTTCCTGCAAGAGAGATGCGAAACCCTTTGGAAGGCCCACGAGCCTCTGGCCGAGTCCCAAGGGGAAAGCGGAAGGGGGGTCCGGGAAAGTTTCGTCCGATACCTCCTCTTGGGTTTCGCGGACAAGCTCCGGCTCGAAAGAGAGCTCGCCCGTAAAGGGGCCGGGTCCGACGAAACGAAAATCTCGGACAAACTCATCCTGATCGGGAAAGACGAAAGAAAACGGTTCATGGAAAAGTGCCATCCCCGGATCTCGAGGTCGTCGAGAAGAGCGGGAACGGCCAATGCCCCCGGAGCCGTCAAAGCGGGTTGGGACGCGGGGAAATCCCTGACCATCCATTCTCCGGTCGGAAACGGGGGAGCCTCGGGACCGCGAAAGAGGATAGGCGGTGGTTGACAATCCGGCCGGTCCGGGTCCGTCACCCGGGGACGCCCCCTCCTCCCCGGGGAGGGTCGAGGCGTCCCCCCGGGGAACTCCCCGTCGCGTCATCGTTCCCGTCGCGGGCCAATCGCGGGCGAAGCCCGGGCGCGCCTCGGGTGAAGCCCCTCAAACCTCGAAAACTTTTAAAAAACCCGGTTCTCGCGTATAATGTCCCATTGTGGCGGGAAAGGTCGAAAAACACCGGAACTTGACCGTCGCGGACCGATTGCCCGAGCGCGCCGTCTTTTTTCCCTTCCCTTTTTCGCCTTTTTCTCTCTTTTTTAGCGTTTTTCACGGGCTCCCGCCTTTTTCGGTCCGGGGGTCTTTCCGGAGGAACCGTTGCCCGACGAAACCTCGAAAGAGTCGATCGCGGAAGATCTGAAGCGGATCGTTTTGAAGAAGCTCAGATCCCAATGGCACGCCCTCGCGAGCTCGGTTTGCGACGCGCGGAAATTGGGTCTCAAGCCTCCCCTGATCGACATAGAACCCCTGAAGGGCTCGTGGGGATGCTGGATCCCCGAAAACAGGCTCGTGGTCCTCTCGGAAAAACTCGTCCTCGAGGGCTCCTGGAATTCGATCCTCGGGGTTTTCGGTCACGAGGTGGCCCATCAGATGGTGTCGGAGGTGTTCTCGCATCTGGTGGACGAGACCCGGGGCGACTCCGTCATGAACCACGGGTTCGCCTTCCACTACGTCCACAAGGGCATGGGCCTCGACCCTTACTTCTCCAAGGCGTCCATAGACATGGAGCTCGAGGGTTTCGAGGTGCCTTCCCCTTACGGAAAGAGGAGAAACGAGGCCAACGCCCATCCCGTGCTCGCCAAGGTCAAAAAGCTGTTGGCCCTCGCGAGCAGCGCCGAGACCCACGAGTCCGCGGCGGCCCTGGCGGCGGCCAAGAAGCTTCTCGCGAAACACAACCTGGACAATTCGGATTTGGAGTTCGGGGAAGAGTCCGGCTTCGAGAGATGGACCATGGACATCGGCCCGAGACTCACCTTCAAGCACGACCTCATAGCCGTGATTTTGGAGGAGCATTTTTTCGTCACGCCCATCTACGTGCCCGAATGGAATCATTTGACCGGGGAGAAAAGGAAGCTTTTGGAACTCATCGGAAGACCCGTGAGTCTCGCCATGGCCGAGTACGTCTTCCGTTTCCTGGAAGAGAGATGCGACACCCTTTGGGAGGCCCACAAGCCCCTGGCCCTGGCCCGGGGGGAAAAGGGGACCGGGGTCAGAAACTGTTTCGTGAGAAACCTCCTCCTGGGTTTCGGGGACAAGCTCCGGGCCGAAAAGGAATTGGCCGGGGCGAAACCCGGCGACTCTTCGTCCGCGATTTCGGACAAACTGATCCTGAAGGGACACGACGAGAGGATGGAGTACCTGAAAAAGTGCCATCCCCGGATCTCCAAATCCTCCAGAAGCGGGGGAGCGGCCAACGCCCCGGGAGCCGCGAACGCCGGTTGGAAGGCGGGAAAGGAGCTCACCATCCACGCGCCGGTCGGAAACAAGGGAGCCGGGGGACCGAGGCAGAGGATAGGCGGAGGAGGATGAATTTGGCGGAGCGCGGTTTCAAGAGCGAGGATTATCTTCGTCCGCGGGAAAGGATGGTCGAGGAACAGTTGATTCCCCGGGGGATAAGTTCCGAGAGCGTGCTTTCCGCCATGCGCTCGGTCCCGAGGCATGTATTCGTGGACGAGGCCTTCGCCTCCAAGGCCTACCACGAC
>JAITKT010000197.1 GCA_031278225.1 Deltaproteobacteria bacterium | reverse complement strand
CCAAGGGCAGATCGAAGGGATTGAGGGCGCAATCGGGAGAGAGCCTGAGCCTTTTGAATGAGACCTCGTCTCTTCTTTCCGGGGGGAGGGCGTTTTTGAGGAGTTCGACGAGGCCTTTGGAGGAGGGGCCGACGTCTATTATGGAGACGAGACCGGGTTTGTCGGATCCGGGGAGGAGGGCGTGGGCGAGATTCATGGTGTTCAGGAGAACGCTCTTTCCGGCCCCCATGGGGGAGAGACCCAGGTCTATCCAGGCGGCCTGTTTGGAAGAGGCGGGGGAGAAGGGCGCGGGTTTTCCCAAAGGGGTCCGGAAGACGGGGAGACCCGTTTCCCAGGCCGAGGCGGGTCGCGAGGGGAAGAAAGAGCGGGCGTCCCGGAGCGGGGCCGCGGCCCCGGGGGCCGGACCGCCCCCGGGCATGAGCCCCGGGACCGCGGCCGCGACCCCGAGGAGGGGATCGCCCGTCATTTCGGAGAGGGAGGCTTCGCCCCAGCCGGAGACGAGTTTCATGAGTTCGCTTCTCCGTCCGCGGACGATCGTCGCGGCTTCTTGAAGGGTGCCGCCCTCGAGTAAGGGATAAGCGGTGTCGAGGGCGAAGGAGATCCCGACGATGGTCGTCCCCTCGGTCGCGAGTCTTTCGAGGGCCTTTTTGGCCAGGACCATCCTCTCGTTGTCGGGATGGGAAAAGGAGAGGATTCTCGCGAGAAGGGTCTTGAACCTTATCCCGCGCGCGCCTTCGGACGTAATGGAGATCGCCATCCTGAAGGGAAGCGTTACCCCTCTCGCCCGGACGGCCCGGAAGAGTTCGGGGAAGGGTTTGGGTTCCCGCGGGGGGATGGTGACGAAGAAAGGGGCGTGGAGAAGGTTTCCGGCCTTGAGGAGGTCCCCGTCCAGGACCTCGAGGTCCCTCGCGAATATTTGGGACTTGAGGGTCGGGTAAGGGGCGGGGAAAAGGTTGGGAAAGAGGTCGGGAAAGAGGTCGGGAAAGGGACCCGGTTGATTGTCGGAGGGTCTTTCGCGGCCCTCGCGGCCCGTGCGGGCCGCGAGGCCCGCGAAAGACTCGTCGCCCGCGCGGTCCGGGAAAAGGTCCGGTGAATCCTCGGGAAGAAGGAGGGGGAAGGGGTCCCCGGGGAGGCGGGGGGTCCAGTTTTCGGGGACTTCCCCGTGAATGAGATGTTTTATGTCCCTTACGAGTCTTTTTCCCGAAAGGGGGCGGAAGACGAGCTCGGCTCTTCGGAGAGCTTCCTCGAGGGCCGCCAGGGCGCCCCGGTGGGAGGAAAGGAGTTCTTCCGCGACCTCGGAGACGGCGGGGCCGAAGAAGTCCCGGGGAAGGTTTTTCAGGGAGCCTCGGGATTTTTTGGCCTTCCCGCCGCGCGCGGTCGGGGCGAGGGCCGCGGGAGAGGTCCACAGGGCGAGCCAAAGGTTTTCCTCCGCCGCGCGGTCGGCGACGGCTTTTTCCCAGGATTTCAAGATGCCCGCGAGGTCCAGACCCATGTCCGAGGCGGCGCGCAGGGCGGGCGCGAAGTTTTTGGCGACGCTTTCCCGGGCGCCCCGGGGGTCATGGTCGAACACCGCCTTGAGGGAATGCCCGGGGCCCTCGAAGAGGACCCCGAGTTTTTCCGCGAGAGTTTCCGCGATTTCGATTCCCCTTTCGTCCGAAATCGACGCGAGGGACCCTTCGACCCGGACGGCGGAGACGAGGGAGCCGTCGTCGGCGACGAGGGAGCGCTCGTCGGCGCTCCCCGCGAGCCCGCAGAAAGCGCCCGCGGGGCCCTTGAGGCTTTCGTGAACGCCGTGGGCGATCTTGTCGATGGTTTTGAAGAGGTTCACGGGACGCTCCGTTTTCTTTGTCGTGTCTCGGGCTTTTTTCGGTCCGGGTTTTGGCGGACGCGGGACCGTCCGAGATTTCGGGGCGAAGGGGTCCGGACCCCCGGCCGTCCGGAAGAGGGACGGCCGGGGGTTCGCGGGGGTGTTTTTTCCCCCGGTTCGGTTTCGCGAATTCGAATTCGTTCGAATTTGTTTTCTTTACGTCTGCCCGAACCTGTCAAGGACGATTCGTTTCATGACCATGCCCCGGGGGTTTGTTTTGGGGCTCACCTTTTCCACCGTCACCTTGGCCAAAAATCTTTGGGTGGACCCGACGCCCCCGGAGGATTGGTACGAGACCGCGAGGGGGATTTCCAGGTCCCAGGTCATCCGGCCCCGCGCGGGACCCTGGCGGACGATGACGGGGGCCCCGGCCATCGCGGCGGAAAGACTGAGTCTTTCCTCCTCGATCCTTTTTATGTGGCCGCCGCTTTGGAGGGATTCGAGGAAACTCGCGAAACCCTTTGGGTCGAAGTCGGGTCTTATGGCCTCGAGCTTTTTTCTCCAGTGGAGAAAGTCCAAAGAGAGCGCCCCGCAGACCGTTTCCGCGGTCCAGTTGACGAGGCCCTCGACGCCCGTCCCGGGTTCGTTCGCGGTTTCGAGCTCCCTGATTCGGAGCTCGGGAGTGACCGCGAAGTATTTGGTGGCGGGTTCCCCGAAGACGGAGAAGTAGACGAGAAGAAGGAGAGTCAGGGAAAACGCGGGAAGGATCCACATGAGGATCGCGAAGAGTTTTCGGTTTTCCCCCCGGAGAAATTCGAAGGACCCGAGCGCGCGGGACCGTCCCCCGGGAAGGAGGGTTTCCAGGATGGCGGCCTTTTCCCGGTCGAAGGACGAGGCTCGAACCGGGAGGTCGTTTTCGGGGGTGTCGGGATTGTCGGGCCGGGCGTTTTCGGGGTCTTGATTGTCGGAGGGGATTTCGGGGCCCGGGGCGTTTTTCGCGGTCGGGTTTTCCGCGGCGTTTCCGGTGGCCGGGTCTTCCTTTTCGAGAGTGAGGGCCGGTTGTTTCCCGGTCCCGGGCCCTTCCGGGCCCGGGACCGGGTTTGTCGGGGAAACGGGCGCCGGGGACGCGTCGTCGTCGTTCGCGCCCCGGGAGTCGGAAACCGGATCGGCCTCCCCCGCCCCCGCGTCCGTTCTTTGGGATTCGGCGGGGTTTTTTTTCGGGGTCCCCTTCGGTTCCTGTTTCGCTTTCGCTTTGGGGACGGGTTTGGTCTTCGCGGCGGGGGTTTTCCCGTTCGCGGATTCGCCGGTCGCGGTTTTTCCGATCGCGCCCGGTTTCGCGGAAGTGTTTCCCGCGTCGTCGGGGTTTTCGAAAATCGCGAAGTTTTGTCCGGGCGACGAGGTGTTCGCGGCGGGATTGGTCGCGGGCGCCGCGGGCGCGA
>JAITKT010000441.1 GCA_031278225.1 Deltaproteobacteria bacterium | reverse complement strand
TCCGTCCCCGCGGTCCCCGTCCTTCCCGTCAAAACGGACGGGGGAGAGGGGAAAACGCGCGAAATCAATTGATTGACGACGTTTCCCTGACTCCCCGCGGGCTCTCCGTCGAGTCCCGGTCGAGTCCCGGTTGACGCGGAGTGACGTCGGGCGACGTGCCGTTTGCGGCCGACTGACGCCGGAAAGCCCTTTCGCGGCGGGACCGCGGGCGGGACGGCGGGGCATTTCGAAAACCGTTTCGAAAAGTGTTTTGTCTTTTGATTGCGCGGGAATTCCGCCTTTCGGCGGGCGGCGGGGCGGGGACGGCGGAAGGAGAACGGGACGCGGATTCGTCGGTCGGGCGGGGGTTTTCGGGTCGGGCGGGGGCCCCGATTCGCTTTACATATCGTTTCATTGGCTTTATATTTGTCCTGAATCCCCGCTCGCGGGCTTTTGGCGCGATGAGCCCGCGAGTGAGGACTTTTTACCCGTCGCGTCGGGACTCCCCTCCTTTCGCCCTCCGAAGAAACCCGCGGCGATCCTCGCGTTTTTCGCTCCGGGGCCGCGTTTCGCGACCCGGCACGAAGATTGCTGCCTTTTTCGGGTTCCCGTTCGAGAGTTCCGGCGGGGGTTTTTCGACCGTTTTCCGGCTTTCAGCCTATCACTCCGGGGTCAGCGTCAAATCATGACTTACACAGCGCCACAGGACAATGTCGAAAAGAAGAAGTCCAAATCCTTTTTCGGCGGGCACAAGAAATTCACGGTCGTTCTTTTGATTCTCCTGGGACTTTCCGTCTACAGGTTCGCGACTCTCAAGGACAACGCCAACTCTTTCGCTCCCCCGCAGGAGCCGGTGTACGTGGAGCTCTCGACCGCCGGTTACGGGACCATGAGGGAGCTGGGGCTCTACTACGGGACCCTTTCCGCCCCCAACAGATTTTCCCTGGCCACCAAGGTCGGGGGGGAGGTGAAGGAGATCCGGGCGGACATCGGGGATCGCATCTCCCCGGGAGACCTCGTGGCGGTTCTTGACGACGAGGAGTACATTCTCGCGAGGGAAAGGGCCGAACTGAACGTGAAGCTGGCCGAGGCCCAGCATCTGGAGGCCTCCGCCAACAACGACCTCGCCAAGAGCGAAATGGCGAGGCAGAAGAATCTGTCCTCGAAAAACATCGTGTCCCGGTCGGAGTACGAGACGGCCGAAAACCAGCTGAAACAGACCGAAGCCCGGCTCATGATCTCCGGGAGCCAGCTGGAGGCGGCCCGCAACCAGCTCCGGGACGCGGAGCTGAGGCTCTCCTACGCGAGGGTCAGGGCCTCCTGGCCCGGGGACGGGGAAGGGGAGACCGGGGGGTACAGGTACGTGGGCTCGAGGCTGGTGGACGCCGGGGCTTTGGTCACGGCCAACACCCCTCTTTTCGAGGTGGTGTCCCTGGATCCCCTGCTCGTCGTCGTGGACATAATCGAAAAGGACTATCCCAAGATCTTTCCGGGCATGGAGGCCTCCGTCAGGACCGAGGCCTTCGCCGGCGAGACCTTCAAGGGGTCGGTGAAGAGGGTCGCGCCCATTCTCTCCCAGGATTCCAGGCAGGCCAGGGTGGAGATAGAGGTGGCCAACCCCGGTTTGAGGCTCAAGCCCGGCATGTACGCCGAGGTCATCTTCGTCTTCAACGAGAGAAGGGGAGTCTGGTCCGTGAACCAAGACGTTCCTTTCAGGAAAAACGAGGGCTACGTCATCTTCGTCGCCAACCCCGAAACCAGGACGGTCACGGAGCGCAGGGTGGAGCTGGGTTTGAGGGAAGGGGAAAAGGTCGAGCTCTTGGATTCCGGGCCCATCGAAGGTCAGATAGTCTCCCTGGGCCAGCACCTCCTGACCGACGGCCAGGGTTACATGTTGCCCGGCGACAACACCAGGCCCGCTTCCGCCCGGGGGACCGCGAACAAGCCCGGGGCCGGAAAGTTGGCGTCCTGACGCGAAACGCGCCTCCGCCTCAAAGCGGCCGCGAGCCCGCCCCCGGACCGTTTTTTCGGTCTCTTCCGGGGCGCGGCAGAACCCGGGCGGGTGACGGGACAAACGACCGATTCGCCGGGGTTTCCGGGAACGGCGCGGCGAACGGCGGATCGGAAGAAAAACGTTTTTCGGGGCCCGAATCCTCCCCGGGGTCTTCCGGCCCCGGGGTTCCCGCGGGGAGATTTAGATGAACCTGATAGAAGGAGCGGTGAAAAGACCGGTCTTCACCACCATGGGGATTTTGATAGTCCTCGTCCTGGGGGTCTTTTCCCTCACTTTCCTGCCCGTGGACCTCATGCCCGAGCTGACGCTCCCGATCATCTCCGTGCGCACCACCTACGAGAACGCGGCGCCCGCGGACGTGGAGGAACAGATAACCAAACCCCTGGAAAGGGCCATCGTGGCCATCCCGGGGGCCGAGGAGATCTCCTCGGTTTCGGCGGAGGGGTCGAGCAGCATCTTCATGCAGTTCACCTGGGGCACGAATCTGGACGAGGCCTCCAACGACATCAGGGATCGCATCGACAGGGTCATAGCGCGTCTCCCCGACGGGATCGAAAGGCCCTTCATTCAGAAATTCGACATAGCCTCGAGACCCATAATGTTTCTCGGGGTGTCCTCCAATCTCCACGCGGTGGACCTCAAGGCCTACATCGAGGACGAAATAGCCTTCCGCCTGGAGAGAAACCCGGGGGTCGCGTCGGCCTCGCCTTTCGGGGGACTGGACAGGGAGATCAGGGTCGAGCTCGACCAATCCAAGGTCAAGGCCCTGGGGATAGACCTCGCCCAACTGGTCACGGCGATTCACGGGGAGAACATCACCGAGGCGGGCGGAACCCTGGACAGGGGCCGCATGAGCGTCGCGGTGAGGACCAAGGGGGAGTTCACTTCGCTCTCCGACCTGGGGAGCGTCTTCATCATGAGGTCCCCGGAGCGGGGAAGCGCCGTGCGCTTGAGGGACATCGCGACCATAGAGGACGGCTGGGCCAAGATCTCCCGCGTGACCCGGGTGGACGGGCACGAGGGCCAGTTCATGGGGGTCTTCAAGCAGTCGGGCGCGAACACGGTCTCGGTCTCGGAAGGGGTTCAGGGGACGATCGCGGAGATCAACGACACCCTCGCGAACGTCCGCCTCACCACGATGATGGACTCCGCGGACTACATAAAAACCTCCCTCAAGACCGTGACGATTTCGGCCCTCTACGGCGGAACCCTCGCCATCATCGTCATCTTTCTGTTTCTCCAGCACGTCAGAAGCACCCTCATTCT
>JAITKT010000435.1 GCA_031278225.1 Deltaproteobacteria bacterium | reverse complement strand
TGGTCTCTTGGTCTCTTGGTCTCTTGGTCTCTTGGTCCCCCGGGTCCCCGGGTCCCCGGGGTCAATTTCCTTTTTTCGGGTTTTTTCCTTTCCCCAAGGGGCTTTCGTTCGCGTCCGGTTTTGACCGGCCCCGACGGGCGCGGAACCGTCCCCGCCCCGAAAAGTCCTCGGGCCTTCCCCGGGGCTCGTTTTCGGGCTTTCCTCCTTGAATTATCGGATCCTTTGCCACATAATGGACATTGCGCCCTTTTTCCCCAAAAAAGGCTCTTTTTCTTTCGAGTCCGACGCCCGAAAAACGTCGTTCTTACCGGAGACCAACATGCCCTCACTGAACGGGGAGTTCGTCCCTCCCGGCGACAAGTCCGTCAGCCACCGTCTGGTCCTGCTTTCCCTGCTCTCGAAGGGGGAGATGCTGATAAAGGGTCTTTCCGCCTGCGAGGACGTGGCTTCCAGCCTCAACTGCTTCAGGATTTTGGGGGGGAGATGCAGGGAGGAACAAGAGGGACTCAGGATCTTCGGAGCGAACAGGCGCCTCTGCTCCGACGAGGGGGTGACGGAACTGGACTGCGGAAATTCCGGAACGACCATGAGGTTGCTCGCCGGAATCCTCGCGGGCATCCCGGGCTTCTACCGCCTGGACGGGGACGGGCAGCTCAGGAAAAGACCCATGGAGAGGGTTTGCGAACCCCTGAGGATGATGGGGGCGACGATCGAGACCTTACTCGGAAAACCTCCCCTGACCATGACCGGGGGGAACATCGTCGCCATGGACTACGCGATCCAGGAGGCCAGCGCCCAGGTGAAGGGGGCCATTCTCTTGGCGGGCCTGTCCGCGGAGGGGGGACCCACCGCGGTGACCGAGGTCGCGCCCACGAGGAGCCACACGGAAAGGCTCATCGACCACTTCGGGGGCCGGGTGGAGACGAACGGCCTCCGCGTCAAAGTCTGGCCCGGAACCCTCACCCTCCCCGAGACCTTCGTCACCCCCGCCGACCCCTCTTCCGCGGCCTTCTTCCTCGCGGGGGCGGCCATCATCCCCGGGAGCAGGGTGACCGCGAAAAATCTTCTCCTCTCCAACGGGAGGACCGGTTTTCTGAAGGTCCTGGACAGAATGGGGGCCAAAATCTCCCTCACCATGACCTCCGACACCCCGGAACCGGCGGGGGAGGTGACGGTCGAGTACAACGGACCCCTGAACGCCACCGAGGTGCCGGCCGAGGAGATCCCCTCCCTCATCGACGAGATCCCCGTGCTCTCCCTCGTCGCGACCCAAGCCGACGGGGAGACGGTCTTCCGGAAGGTCGACGAATTGAGAATCAAGGAAACGGACCGGCTCATGAGTATCCGGCACCAGCTGGGGGCCCTGGGGGCGAGGGTGAGGGTGGACGGGGACGACCTCTTCGTCCGGGGTCCCACGTCCTTCATCCTTCCCGAGTCCCTGGACTCCGGAAAGGACCACCGGCTCGCCATGACCCTGACCATGGCCCTCGTCGCCGCCAACGCCGGAATACCCGTCATCGGGGACGAATCCATTCCCATCTCCTACCCGGGCTTCCGGGAGGACTTGGAAAAACTCACCCGCGAGTCCGGCGCCCGGTGACGACCCCGACGACCGCAACGACGCCGGGCGCGGGAAAGACCGTCCCGCGAACGTCCCCGCGACCGTCCCCGCGAACGCCGGGCAACCCTCGGCGGGGCTTTTCCCCCCGGGGGGGATCCCGATGAAAACCACCCGGGCGGAAGAGCGTCCCATCCTTCTGGGGCTCCTGGGCGACGAGAGGATCAGGCGCTCCCCCTCCCCCCGGATGCACGCCCTGGCCCTGAAGTGCGTGAGGAAAAAGGGCTGGTACGTGCCCTTCGAGCCGGGCGGGGCCGACCTCGGGGACCTTCTCGTGACCTTCGACAACCTGGGTTTTTTGGGTTTCAACGTCACGGCCCCCCTGAAGGAAGCCGTGAAACCCTATCTCGCGCGTCTCACGCCCGCGGCCAGGATAATCGGCGCCGTGAACACCCTCGTCCGGCTTCCCGAAAACCCGGGCGGCTCCGACCGCTACCGGGGTTATCTCGGCGACAACACCGACCATCTCGGCTTCGCGGAGGCCTACCTGAACGACATCACCCCCCGGGAGGCCCTGGTGTTGGGCGCGGGGGGAGCCGCGAGGGCGGTCATCCACGCCCTCTCGAAAAGGGGTTTCGTCCCCTCGGTCGCGGCGAGGGACGGGAAAAAGTCCGAAATCCTCTCCCGGGAATTCGGGATCGAAGCCCTCGACTACGAAAACATCCGCCGTCCCTTCGGGCTCGTCGTGAACGCCACGGGCGCCTCCGGCCTCAAGGAACTCACCCCTCCCCCGGGGGGCCTCGTCATCGTCGGCGGGGGAGACCCCCGGGACCCCGAACGGCCCGTTCCCGCCAAGGTCATAGACCTCAACTACGGGAGAAAAGACAATTTCTTCATGAAGCTCGCCCGCGATTCCGGGACCCTTTTCGAGGACGGTCTTCTCATGCTCGCGCACCAGGCCAGATACTCTTTCGAGGCCTGGTTGAACGCGACCGGTTCCCCGACTTACGCGCCCCTCGCCCCCTTCCTCAAGGGGGTGGGTTTGAAACGGTCCCCGGAAAACGCTTCCGCCAAAAACCCCCGCGGGCGCGGCGGTTTCCCGAAAAAATGATCCGTTCGGAAAGAACGGCCCCGAAACACCGGTCCGAATGCCCCCCGAAGCGAGACGCGCCATGCGAATAATCGAAACAATCATTTCCTCCGTCAAAAACCTCGCCCGGGGCTCTTCCGACGCCCGGCGCCCCCTTCCCCGCGCGAAGGCCGAGCCCTCGGAACGCGGCCTTCCCGACCCCTTCAAGCACGTCGTTCTCCACGGGTTCATGGGAAGCGGGAAGACGACGGTCGGAAAACTCCTCGCCGCGAAACTGGGGAGGAAGTTCGTCGACACCGACGCCCTGGTCGTCCGGGAAAGCGGAAAGGACATCCCCGAACACTTCGCGAGCGAAGAGGGCGTCAGGGCCTTCAGGGAACTCGAGGCCCGGGCGATCGAACGGATTTTGACCGGCCGCAAAAAACCCGCGGTCCTGGCCCTCGGGGGAGGCGCCCTCGAAAACGACGAGACCGGAAACCTCGTTTCCGCGAACGGCCTGAACTTCTATCTTTTCGCGAAAGACCCCGCCCTTCTTTGGGAGAGGACGGAAGCGGAGAGGACGAAAGCGGAGAGGGCGGAAGCGGAGAGAACGGAAGCGGAGAGGACGGAAGCGAAGGGGACGGAAGCGAAGGGGAAGGAAAAAGGGGAAGAAAAAAACGACCCCTCCCGGGTCCGGCCCCTGGCCAAAAACCGGGACGAATTCGCGGCCCTTTTCGAAAAAAGAATTCCCAAACACGAGAGAATCGCGGGAGCGCGCGTCGACGCCCGCAAGGACCCGGAGGACGTCGTCCGGGACATTTTGACACTCCTCCTCGGGGACAGAAGCGTCGCCTTCGGGGTCGGGACGAATTTCCAAACCAGGTTCCGCTCCTTCGGGACGACGGCGGCCGTTTTCGAGGCGCTCGGGGAGTTCGCGGGAAAAAACAAAAAGATTCTCCTTCTCGCGAACGCCGAAACCTTGGGGGACGCGCGGGAAAACCTCTTCCGCGACTCGATTTTCGCGCTTGACTCCGCGGACCCGGCCTCTTTCAAGACCTTCGAAAAGGCATTGGAAATCGCGGCCTTTCTTTCGGCCCGGGGCTTCGGGCGCTCGGACGCGCTCGTCGCCAGGGGCGACACCCATCTCCTCGAGCTCGGCTCCTTCGCCGCGGGAATCTTCAAAAGGGGGATCGGGGTCATTCATCTTCCGACCGACCTCCTCGCGACCATGAACTCCGAAAAGGGGACCGGGGCCCGCGTCAACTTCGACGGCGCCCAAAACCTCCTCTCTTTCGCGAATCCCCCGAACGAGGTTTGGCTGGACGCCGAGGTCCTGACCGGGAGCGCCGCCCGCCTGCCCAAACCCCCGATCTCGGTGACCCCCCCGGGCGAAGAGGATTTCCCGGCGCCGGAAAAAACGGCCCCGGTCGAAATCGCGGACGGCGGGGCGGGGGACCCGGAAAAGAAACGCGCCCTCGCGATCATCTCCCGCGCGGCCTCGAAAAAGGGAAAGGTCCGGGAAAGCCGCGAGTCCCGAAAATCCCTCCTGTGGACCCGCGCGGACCTCGACTCGATCCTCCGGAACCTCGGGGGTTCGGACATTTCGGGGAAAAGGCTCGTAATCCTCGACCGGGCCCTGGCCTTCAAGGAAAAGGAACTTTGGGAAAAGGCCCTGGGGGAGGATTCGGTTCTGATCCCGAACGGCTCCGGGGAAACCCTGAAGACCCCCGAACGGGTCTCCGAAATCCTCAAAGTCCTGAAGGACAAGAATTTCTCCCCGGACGATTGGGTCTTCGTCAGGGGCGGGGGAAGCCTCACCGACCTCGGGGTCTTCGCCGCCGCCGCGTACCGGGGCGGGACCGGGATCGTTCTCATGCCCTCGACCCTCCTCGGGGCGGTCGACGCCGCCATCGGCGGGAAATGCGCCGTCAACCTCGCGGGCGTCAAGAACCAGCTGGGCCTCTTCCGTCTTCCGGACGAGGTGTGGACGGAAGCCGGGGTCCTTTCGGAACTCCCGGGGAATCTCGTCCGGGAGGGCCTGACCGAGGCCTTCAAGACGGGGCTCGTCCTCTCCGAAAATCTCGCGAACCTCGTTTACGAAAACATCGAGAGATATCTCCCCGTCTCGAGGATCGCGCCCGAAAGCCCGGGGACGGACGCCGACGACACCGATGCCCCCGGGCTTCCGGAGTCCGTTCCGGAGCGGGGCATCGATCCCCTTCTCGCGATGAAGACCGCCTTCGAGGCCGCGAAGCTCAAAATCGAAGTCGCGAAAAAGGACTTCCGGGAAACGAAGGGCGCGAGGGACATCCTGAACTTCGGCCACACCTTCGGGCACGTCATGGAGAGCTCGAGGCTCGACCATGACCAACCCCTGAGCCACGGGGAAGCGGTGGCTTTCGGCATGGCCGTCGCCCTCCGGATCTCCCGGGTCCTCGCGGGACTTCCCGATAAAATCGCGGAACCGGCCGTGAGGATGTGCCTGAGACTCGCCGGCGGAAGCTTTCCCCCCCTCCCCGATTTCGACGAGGCCCTGTCTCTTCTCATGGCCGACAAAAAGATAAGGGACGGGAAGCTCAAACTCGCGCTCCTGAAAAACGTCGGAAAACCCGTCGTCCGGGTCATCGGGCCCGAAGACTTCCCCAAGTTCGCGAGCCTCTTTTCCCCGGACGACGACTTCCCCTTCCCCGAAACCCCGGCGGACAAGAAAGAGAAAGCCCAGGCGGGGAAGGCCGCGAAATCGGAGGGTCCCGGGGAAAAAGTCCCGACCGAACCCGCGGAACCGCGGGAAAAATCGGAAGCGGTCTCCGAAGCGGCCCCCGAAGCGGTTTCGGAAACGGCCGCGACGGAAACCCCGAAGCCCGCGGACGCGACGGCGGAACAAACGGAACCGGGGGAAAAATCCGAGGCGGCCGCGGAAGAGACCCCGGTTGAGACCCCGGAAGCGGACCTTTCCGCCGCTTCCCCGGAAG
>JAITKT010000020.1 GCA_031278225.1 Deltaproteobacteria bacterium | reverse complement strand
GGGGGGAAGCGCCGGGGGAGAAGGTTTAACTTCCGCTCCCCGCTTCCAGGGATTCTTTTTGGTCGGAAACCGAGGCGACCACCTCCTCGAACTCGTCGTGGACGCTCAGGAAGACTTCGATCAACCTGGGATCGAAGTGTTTGCCGCTCCCCTGGCGCATGAGCTCCCTGGCCTCCGAGGTCGACATGGCTTTCTTGTAGGGCCTGTCGGAGATGAGGGCGTCGTAGACGTCCGCGATGGCCATGAGGCGGCCCTCGATGGGGATCTCGTTTCCTTTGAGACCGTAAGGATAGCCCGAGCCGTCCCATTTCTCGTGGTGGGTGAGGGCGATGCTTTTGGCCATGCGCAGGAAGCCGTTGTCGCTGGTCTTGGAGGATATCCTGTCTATGGCGTCGGCCCCGATCTTGGCGTGCCTCTTCATTTCCTCGAATTCTTCCTTGTTGAGGGGTCCGGGTTTTCTCAAGATCGAGTCGCTTATGGCGATCTTTCCGATGTCGTGGAGGGGGGCGGAGGGGATCAGGAAATCCATGTCCAGCTTCTCCATCTCGTCCGCGCAGACCCCCGTTTCCAGAATCTTTTTGACCATTATCTCCAAATATTTCTGGGTCCGGACGACGTGGCCCCCGGTCTCGTCGTCCCTGTACTCGAGCATGTCGGCCAGGGTCGATATGACCATGCTTTGGAGGGACATTATCTGATCGGTCTTTATTTTGACCAAATCCTCCAGGTTCTCGTTGTAGCGCTTGAGTTCCTTTTTCTGGGAGGCCAGGAGGAGCTGGTTTTCGATGCGCTTCAAAAGGGGTCTCGCGGAAAAGGGCTTCGCCACGTAATCGATGGCGCCCATGCTCAAGCCCTTCAGTTCCGAGATCTCGTCGGACTGGGAGGTGAGAAAAATGACGGGGATCTCCTTCCACTCCTCCGAGGCCTTGAGTCTTTCCATGACCTCGTAGCCGTTCATGACGGGCATGAGGATGTCCAGAAGAATCAAGGCCGGGGTCACGCGACCCAAAAACTCGAACAATTTCTCCCCCGAGGGGATGGCGTAGACCTCGTAGAGCTCCTTCAACATGTTTTTCCCGATCTCGAGATTGGAAAAATTGTCGTCCACGAGCATTATCTTTTGTCTGGTTTTTTCCGTTGTCATCAATTCCTTCCCTTGTCCGCGGGCGCGTCGGGGGTTTTGAATCTCTCGACGATTTTGTCGAATTCCATGAGGGTCACCCGCTCACCGAGCCATTTCGCGAGACCGGGGTCCTCCCGGTAGGAGTGTTTCCCCAGTTCTTCCATGATCCCGTCCACCCCGTCCATGTCGTAGTTTTCGCAGGCCCGCGCGAGTTTCGCCAGGAGTTCGGGGTCCGGGCGATCCATGACGCTTTCGGAACCCTTTTCCGGGCGGGTTTCGAGCCACTCGGAAATGTCCCGGACGAGTTTCCGTCCCGCGTCGACGAAGCCGCGGTTCTTTTCGAGGACGTACGGGAGGTCCTTCTCCCCGGCCCTCGCCTCCAGTTCCCTCGCGGCGTCCCCGAATTCGTTCGCGAGGACCCCGTGGGCGCTGCTCTTGAGCCCGTGAACCATTATGACGTAGGCGTCCAGGGTCTCCGGGGTCGGGTCCCCGAGGGCGTCCAAAAGTGGTCCCGTGTTGCGCGCGAAGGAGCGCAGGCAGTCGCGGTAAGTCTCCTCGCTTCCCCCGAAACGTTCGATTCCGCCCGAAACGTCGACGCCCGGGATGGTTCCGGGCCCGCTTTCCGGGGACGCGCTTTCAAGGCCCCGGTCGTCCCGGTCCCGGCTTTCCCGGTCCGCGCCGTCGGCGTCTTGATTTTCCCGGTCGGAACTTTCCGCGGCGCGGCTCTTGGGCGTCAAAAGTCTCCGGCGGGTCAGGAGGGTCTCCTCCTTTTCGCGGAGCTTCTCCTTTTCCTTGTCCCTCACCCATCTCTCCAGGACCGCGTCCATGTCCCGCATGTTTATGGGTTTGGAAAGAAAGGCCTGGAAGCCGTTTTCCATGAACATCTTTTCGTTTCCCGTGAGGGCGTTGTCGGTCAAGGCTATGACCGGGATGTTTTTGGCGTAGGGGGTTCCCACCTCTTCCCGCAGAATCTTGACCGTTTCGATCCCGTCCAACTCCGGCATCATGTGGTCCATGAAAACGGCGTCGTATTTCGCTTCCTCGCTTTTGATGAGATGTATGGCCTGCCTTCCGCTCGTCACGCAGTCGATTTTCATCTTGTAGGGCTTCAACATCCCCTTCGCGACGTCGAGGTTGGTCTGGACGTCGTCGACTATCAGGACCCTCGCGTAGCTCAGGTCCCTCGCGAAAATGTTTCTCGCGACCACGGTCTTTTTGCTCACGAACCTGAAGGCCTCGAGCTCTTCCTGGACTTTTTTCCCGATGACGTCGTGGGTCACGAACTTTTGTTTTATCATCGCCGTGAAGGTCGAGCCCTTCCCGTGCTCGGACTCGACTTTGATGGATCCCCCCATGAGCTCGGCCATTCTCTTGGCTATGGAGAGCCCGAGCCCGGTCCCCTCGATCTTCCTGTTGCTCCGGATGTCCAGCTGGTTGTAGGCGGAAAAGAGTTTTCCCATGTCCTCTTGCTTGATGCCTATGCCCGTGTCGCTGACCGCTATCTCCAGCCACACCTCCGGGTCCGAGACGATCGCGCCGACCCTGAGCTCCACCGTTCCCTCCTTGGTGTATTTGAAGGCGTTGGAGAGAAAATTGTTCGTGATCTGTTTTATCCTTATCTCGTCCCCCATGAGCCGCGCGGGGATGTCGGGGGAGATGGAAAGCCGGAACTCGATCTCTTTGTCCTGCAAACGCACGGAGTTCATGGTCACGGTGTCGTTTATGAGGCTCGCGACCTCATAGTCCACGGGCACGAGCTCGAACTTTCCGGACTCGATCTTCGAGATGTCCAGGATGTCGTTCACGATCCCCAAAAGGGACATGCCCGCCCCGTGGATCTTCCCGACTATGTCCTCCTCCTCCTCGGGCTTGAAGAGCCCGTTCATGATGAGTTCCGAAAATCCCACCACGGCGTTCAAGGGGGTACGCATCTCGTGACTCATGTTGGCCAAAAAAGCCGTCTTGCTCTCGGAGGCGTTCCTCGCGACCTCGTTCAGTTCCGTTAGTTTGGCGTTTTGGGCGTTGATGGTCTTAAACTGTTTGGTCACGAAAACCGTGAGAAAACCCGAGGCGAGGACCCCGAAACCCAAAAAGACCCCCCCGAGAATCAAAAAAGCGGACTGGAGATAGCCCCCCGGGCTCTCGGAGATGGGGGCCGAGGCCCCGACGATCCAGCCCCTTTCCGTGCCGCTCACGGGGAGGTACCAGGCGATCCTCTCCTTCCCCCCGATGGTGTAGGTCCCGGATCCGCTGCCCCCCTTGACGGCCTTCAGCTCGAAGGCCCTGACGGACTCCGAATCCACCGACTTGGGCGGGTTTTTTATGGCGTTGTCCCTTATCCTCACCATGTCTTCCCTGACGTTGGCCACGATGGTGCCCTCGCCGTCCAGGACGAAGAGGGAACCGGTCTCCCAAATCTTGAAGGGGGCGATTACTCTCGAAAAATACGAGCCCGAAAGGGTGACGACCAGGACATGGTCGTAGGACATGCCCGCGCAGTAACGGAAAATCACGTACTCCCCGCCGAGGCCGTCCGCGGGGATCGTGGAGGTTATGTGATTGAAGCCCGAGCGGGCGTTCAAATAACATTGGTCGCCGTTGAAGTCCGGGGGGAGCGGAAAAGGGCCCGTTTGGGCCTCGACCCCGTTTCTCCCCGTCACCGCCGCCCCGATGAAAGACGGGCTCCCCCTCACCTCCTTTTCGAGCGTCGACTCCCAGGAGACCTCGGTGTCGTGTCTCAGGTGTTCGATGACGGCGTCGGTCCGGGATTTCAAAAGGTCGAACTCCGAGCTCACGATCT
>JAITKT010000462.1 GCA_031278225.1 Deltaproteobacteria bacterium | reverse complement strand
CGGTCACTCTCGACGCTTCTCCGTCTTGTTCATTAACCGATTTTAATTTCACTTTATCCGTCGCGCGCTCCTTTGTCAAACAAAAAACGCGCTCCGAAGCGATAGGATTAAAATTTTGTTTAAGACCGTCCTTCCATCGCAATTATTCCGTCAAGGTCCCAAACGTATTACTCGCGAATCCGCGTTGGCGTCTTTTCGCGCTCCGCTCTTCAAACAAGTGACACAAAATGACGGGGGGGAAGACGTCATGCCTTCCGTTATATCGATAAAACGGTCATTCGGCGGAGGCGAAACGAAATTGCCGCAGTCGTTTCCTGCGTCAAACTTTTAAATCTGTTCCGAGTCGTCCGGGGCCGTTGACATTGGCGGTCGCGTCAACGAGCAGCATCCGGGATATTCCCGCGCGCGCGGCGCGTCGTTTCGGTTCCGAAGCCGCGCTTTTCCGACCGGCGCGCCGGGGACAAATTATCCGTGTTCGGCGATCCGACCGGCCCCGCGTTGACCCCGCGTTGGCCCCGCCGGGGAAGGACTCGTTCCGCGGCAGCCGCGGCTTTCCGGGGGAGGGAGCGACCGCCGGGCGCGGGCCGCCCGCTTGGCGATTCCGGATTGAGGGTGATCGCGAAGCGATTTCGAGGCGCCCGAAAACGAAAAAACCCTTGACCGGCAAGGGTTTTTTCGCGATTCGCGATGAAACGCGAAGGGTTTGATTGGTGGAGGCGGCGGGAATCGAACCCGCGTCCGAAGTTCTTCCCCCATGACGTCTACAGGCATATTCCGTCATTTGGTTTTAACCTTGAGGACGCCGGCGGAAAGGCTGCCTCTCGGCTGTCACCCCGTTTTTCTCACCGAACAAGCCGGGATGAGTTCCTTGTTCGACCAGCCCTTTTATCCACGCCCCAAACGAACCGCGGGCCACGTTTCGCTTGGAGCGCTAGCGTTATGCCGCTAGAGCGTACTCGTAAGAGTCTGCTTTTGTGTTTAGTTCCCTGTGGATTAACGAGTCACCGGGTCGCTCGGCCTGCAGCCATGGTCTCAACTAACCCCGTCGAAACCTGATCGCCCCCGTTTGGTGTTTACCCTCGCGGGTGAAAAACAAAGCGTCGTCATCGGCCGGTTTCCCGGTGAACGGGAAAAGAACCCCGACCGGACAACCGGTGCCATGAAAAATAACAACAATCTCGGATTTTGTCAAGGGATTCCCGAACAACAAACCAAGACAAT
This sequence comes from Deltaproteobacteria bacterium, assembly GCA_031278225.1. Classification (GTDB taxonomy): domain Bacteria; phylum Desulfobacterota; class Desulfarculia; order Adiutricales; family Adiutricaceae; genus JAITII01. The sequence goes on along the minus strand of JAITKT010000462.1, from coordinate 5,617 downwards.
CCCGGGGAAAAGCGCGAAACCCTTCGGGCGGTTCCCGGGGGGCCGTCAGTCCCCGTAGCCGAAATCCCTGATGCTGTTCTTTTTCTTGCTCCAGTCCTTGGACAGGCGCACGAAGAGTTTCAAATAGACCGGCTTTCCGAGCATCCTCTCGATGCTTTGCCGGGCCCTGATTCCTATTTCGCTCAGCATGGCCCCCTTGCTGCCGATCATGATCATTTTCTGATTTTCTTTTTCCACGTGGATGGTGGCCCCTATGTAGGTCTTGTTCCCGGGTCCCGGTCCGGCGGGGTTCCCCTCGACGTACTCGTCGATGGTGACCGCGGTCGAATAGGGCAGTTCGTCGTTCGTGAGACGGAAGACGGCCTCCCTCACGTACTCCGCGGCTATGAGGCGCATGGGCTGGTCCGTCAGGGTGTCGCCGGGGAAAAGCGGGGGGGACTCGGGAAGGCGGGAGATCAGGGCGTTTTTGAGCTTGTCCAGGCCCTCCCCCGTCTTGGCGGACACCCGGTGGACCTCTTCGAATCCGAATTCCTCCCGGAGCGCGGCGGCCAGGGCCTCGGCCTCCCCGGCCGGGACGAGGTCCGCCTTCCCCACTACGGCCACCAGATTGTCTTTCCGGGAATTCAGGATCAGGTCCCGGACGCAGTCGTGCTCCCGGCCCCGGTGACGGGGATCCACCAGCCACAGAACCACGTCGGAGTCGGCCATGGCCGCGAGGGACCTCTTCCCCATCTCCCGGTTCAAGAGCTTGTCGGACAGGTGATAGCCGGGGGTGTCCCAGAAGACGAGCTGGCGCCCCGGCTCGGTCAAAACCCCCAAAACCTTGTGCCGGGTCGTTTGGGGTTTGGCGGCCACTATGGCCAGTTTCTCCCCCATGAAACGGTTCAAAAGGGTGGATTTGCCGGCGTTGGGCGCGCCGATTATGGCGATGTACCCGGCTTTGTGCCGGGATTCGGTTTTTTTTCCCGGATGACGCATAACCGTCGGGTCCTTTCCGAATTCGGGGGTCTTTTCCCCCGAGGGTCTTCCCCCCTTCGCTTTCCCTTGGCCCCGGGCCTTTCGGGGGGCCCCGGGCCTTTCGGGGCCATTCTATTCCAAGGAGCTTTCCTCTTCAATCAGCTCTTTCAAAAGGGCTTTGGCCGCCAGCTGGTGGGCCTCTTTCTTGGAGTGGGCCATGGCGGTGCTGGAGGCCCGGTTCCCTATCCTGACGTTTATGAAAAAGGTGGGATGATGCGCGGGCCCCACGGTGTTCGCGAGGGAGTACTCCGGAAGTCCCATGCCGCGGCTCTGGGTGTACTCCTGGAGGGCCGTCTTGTGGTCGGTTATGTCGGGGGTTCCGGTCCGCGCGCAGACGAAATAGGGTTCCCAGAGCCTCTGGACGAGATTTTTGACGGCTTCGTGGCCGGCGTCCAAAAAGACGGCCCCCAGGAGGGCCTCCAGGGCGTCGGCCAAAAGGGAGTTCTTGTCCCTGCCCCCGGAATTGTCCTCGGGCTGGGAGACGATCAGGTGTTTTCCCAGGTCGAGACTTCTCGCGATGTCGGCCAGACGGTTCTCGCGAACGAAGCAGGCCCGGAGCCTGCTCATGTTCCCTTCCGAGAGCTTGGGGCGCACCCGGAAGAGGTGCTCGCTCACGACGAGGTCGAGCACGGCGTCCCCCAAAAACTCCAGACGTTGGTTGTCCTGCTCCTCCCCGGAACGGCAGTCGCACTCCGGGGCCTTGGACCTGTGGGTCAGGGCCGCGGTGAGCAGGGCCTCGTTCAGGAAGGTGTGGCCTATGGGCGAAAAGTGCTTGGGCATTTGGCGTCGTCCCGGCCCCGGGGTCAAAGGCCTTTGGCCTTCAAGGCCGCGTCCAGCATGGCGACCAAACCTCCGAAGTTCCCGTTGGACATGGAAACCAGGACGTCCCCGGGCTTGAGTTCCCCCATGACGGCCTCGACCATTTCCCGGGGGCTTTCGGAAATCCGGGCCTTTCCTATGTCCTTCCGCAGTTTTTCGAGGTCCAGGCGATCCCCCTCCGGGGCCTTTTCGGGCCTGTCGACCCGCGACAGAAAGACCCGGTCGGCCCGGGCGAAAGCGCGAGCGTAGTCATCCTGAAAGACGGCCCTTCTGGTGGTGTTGCTCCGGGGCTCGAAGAGGGCCAGGATCCTTCTGTCGGGAAAGGCCTCCCGAAAGGCGTTCAGGGTGACCGACACGGCCCTGGGGTGGTGGGCGAAGTCGTCGAAAAGGAGGGTCCCGTCCCCCGACTCCCGGACGAGTTCCTGCCTTCTCCTCACGCCCCCGAGTTCCCGAAAGGCCTCGGGGAGAAAGCCCGGGTCTCCCCCGGCCTCCGCGAAGGCCGCGACCGCGGCGACCGCCCCCAGGGCGTTGTGCTTCCCAATCTTACCCCAGGAAAGACGAAGGGTGAAATCCCCGGGCCCCCCGACCTCGAAGGAGGACCCCCGTCCCTCGGGGACAAAATCCCCGAGGCGCCAGTCGCAATCGGGGTCTTCCCCGTAATAAAGGACCCTGGAACGGGCGGAGGCGGAAATCTTTCTGACCGTCGGATCGGATCCGTTCGCGATCAAAAGCCCTCCTTCGGGAATGAGGCGGACGAGGCTCTCGAAGGCCCGGACGACCGCGTCCAGGTCCTCGTAGATGTCGGCGTGGTCGAAATCCGAGGAGGTCAGGATGACGGTCTCGGGCCGGTAGTGGACGAATTTGGGGACCTTGTCGAAAAAGGCGCTGTCGTATTCGTCCCCCTCGATGACGAAGCGGTCCCCCCCGGCCTTCCTGAAGGGAAAGGGAAAATCGAGGGAGAGTCCCCCCACGAGAAAACCGGGCGCGAAGCCCCCGGAATCGAAAAGCCGGGCGCAGAGGTTCGTGATCGTGGTCTTCCCGTGGGTCCCCGCCACCACCAAATTTTTCGCGTCCCGCAAAAAGAGTTCGCTCAGGCACCGGGGGAAGGAAACGTAAGGGATCCTCTTCTCCCTCAAGGCGGAAACGACGGGAAACCGGGCCGTCACCACGTTTCCCACCACCACCGCGTCCGGCCTCGGGTCCAAACTCTCCGGCCCGTAACCCCCGGTCACGGGGATCCCCAGGTCCCTCACGAGGTCGCTCATGGGAGGGTACAGGTTCTCGTCCGCCCCCGTGACGCGGTAACCTTCCCCCGCGAGAAGTCCCGCGAGGGACGCCATCCCGACGCCGCCGACCCCCAAAAGATGAATGACGCTCCCCTTCCCGAGGGCGGGAAGACGATTCAGCTCTTTGTCCAAAGGCGCGTCGACCGTCATCAAAATCTCGCTTTGGCGCGCCCCCCGGGCCTTCGCGCCCAAGGGGGGAGGAAAGGGGTGAAGAATTTTCCCGCGTCGTCCGGGACTTTCCGGGGCTTTCCGGGCGAAAACCTCGCGAACCGGGGGAGCTTCGTCTCCGCCCCGGCGAATCGAAGCCACTCGAAAAATCCGCCCGAAAACAAAAAAACGCCCGAAACGGGCGGACCCGCGGGGTTTCGGAGCCGGGGAACGGCGTTCCCCGAAAAAGGACTCCCCGGGCGGAAAAACCCGCCGGGACCCGCGTCGCGCCTCTTCCGCCCCCCGGCGGCGGCACCGCCGCGACGAGCGCGGGAAGCGCGCGAGGCCTCATGATACCGCGAACCGGCGCCGCAATCAAACCCCCGTCGCCCGAAACGCGGGAAAAACCGCGGGCTCGCGGCCCCCGAAGCCCCGCCCCGTCAAGCGCTCCGGAAGGGAGTTTGGGATCCGCGGGCAAATCCCCTCTCCCCATTTGACAAAGGGCCCCGGCGGGGGAAATAATGTGAAACAAACGTTCGCGGCGGACGACATCGGACCCAAATGACAAAAACTTTCAACATAGACGGCCCCTCGGATCCCTCGAAGCACTACGCGCTCCCATTGGAAGATCGCCAGCCGGAAATGGACGCCTACATTTCCCTCAAGAGGTACTTCGTCATCCACGGGCCGAGGTCCGGAAAAACTTCCTTTTCCGCGGCCCTCGCGAAAAGACTCCACCGGGAGAAGCTCCACTACTGCCTCCTTCTGGGCCTCAAACCCCTCGAGGGGACGGAAGACGTCGACGCCGCGATGGGACTCCTTTGCTCTTTGATTAAGGAGAGTCTTCTCTCGTCCGACGAAACCGCCCTGAAAAACGCGGCCAAATTCCTCCCCGCGTTCGAACCGGACAAATCGGGCTGTTCCTTCGGCGGTCCTTCGGCCGTGTCGACGGGCGGTCCGTCGGGAGGTCCGTTGATTTGTTCCTGGGACCGTTCCGCTTCGCCCGAAACGGAAAGCAAGGGCGACAAGGGCGACAAGGGCGACAAAGACGAAAAGGACGACAAGAGCGAAACGGATTCGGAAAACAACGATCGCCACGTCCCCCTCAAGGTCACGACCGCCTTGAGCGCGACCCTGAAAACCCTGGTCGCCAAACTCGACAGAAGCCTCGTCCTCGTCTTCGACGACCTCGAATCGCTCGCTCCGGAAGTCTTTTCGAGTTTTTTGCGCCAACTCAGGGCGGGCTACATCCTCCGGAGGGTCAACGCCACTTTCCCGAGGTCCGTGATACTTTTGAGCCGGGAGAAGGTGAGCAAACTCACGCTCATAAAGGCCCCCGCGAAAAACCCGCTTTCGTCCGAACCCGCCGTGACCGCCAACCCCTACAACATTTTCACGAAGTTCGTCTCCATAAACAATTTCAGCCGCGAGGAAATAGCGGCCCTTTTGGACCTCTGGTCGAAAGACACGGGCCGCGCCGCGGACGTCAGCGCCGCCGAGCGCGCGTTTCATTGGACCAAGGGCGAGCCCTTTCTCGTGAACGCCATGGCCAAGGAGGCGACGGAGAAGGTCCTCGGGAAAAACTCCCCCCTTCCCCTGAGGGGCTGTCACATGGACGTGGCCGCGAAATCGCTTCTGGAAAACCATCCCGAGCTTTTTTGAACGGGGCCGAAACCCAGCGGCCGCGAAACGCCCGGGACGCGCCCCCGAAACGGCCGCCGCGCGACCCGCCCTTCCGTTCCCGGGCCGTCGCCCTCACTTGCTCCAGAACTCCGGAATGAAGAGTATTATGAAACTGTAAAACTCCAGACGCCCGAGGAGCATGCAGACGCTCAGGACCCCCTTGGCGGGCCCGGGCATCCAGTCGTAAGTGGCCAAGGGTCCCAAGGGTCCCAGGTTGGGACCGACGTTTCCCAGGGCGCTCGCGGTGGCGGTGAAGGCCGTCGCGGCGTCGAGCCCCAGGGCAACGAGAATCAGGGTCGAGACCCCGAGACAGACCAAAAAGAGAAACAAAAACACCCAAGCCGTTTCGAGAACGTTCTCGGAGATGGGTTTCCCGTTCACGCGGATAGGAAAGACCCCTCTCGGATGAATGGTTTTCCGAAGCAGTCTGTGCAGGCACTTGAAATAGATGAGCCACCGGATGCACTTCACTCCCCCCGAAGTGGAGCCGGAACAGCCTCCGAAGAAATAGAGCAAGAACATCACCGCGACCGCGAGACCGGGCCATTCGCCCCAATCCGCGACGGAGTGCCCGGTGGTGCTTATGACGCTCACCACCTGAAAAAGCGAGTGAAAAATCGTTTCCCCCGGTCCCCGGAAATGGTTCGCGACCATGAGGGTGGCCG
>JAITKT010000443.1 GCA_031278225.1 Deltaproteobacteria bacterium | reverse complement strand
GGACTCAAACGAAGCGTCGGGGCCGCGACCCTCTCCAACCTCGTCCTCTTTTTCGAGTTCGCGGTCATCATCGCGGCCATTCAAGCGGTTTTGGAGCCCCTCGCCAAAGGGGGGACTCTCGACTCCCGAAAGCTCGTCCTTCTCGGACTCGTCGGTTTGGCGACGGCCGTCCTCCATTATTTCGCTTACCGGAGGGAGTACCGCCTCACCTACACCGTCACCTACAGGGAATCGGCCCGGATCCGACTTGAGGTGGCCGAAAGGTTGAGAAAGCTCCCCTTGAGCTTCTTCAACGGCAAGGATTTGAGCGAACTCACGACCAACGTCATGGGGGACGTCACCTCAATCGAACGCGTCATGAGCCACGTGGTCCCGGGCCTGATCGCGCATTCCCTGACCATAGTCATCGCCGCGGTCCTCCTCTCTTTCCTGGACCCGCGTCTGGCCCTGGCCCTGTTCGCCCCCCTTCCCCTGACGGCCGCCATAATGTTCGGGAGCAAAAAACTCGAGGAGCGCCTCGGCGAAAAACACGTCGCGGCCAAACTCCGGGTGGCCGACGAGCTCCAGGATTACCTGGACGGCATGAAGGTGGTCAAAGCCCACGGTCTCGCGGGGGAGAAATCGGAGTCCCTCGCGAAGGCCCTGGACGCCGCGAAAAAAACCGCCATCGTCTTCGAGGGTCTCGCGGGCTCCGTGAGCGTCCTGTGCATGATGATCCTTCAGGTCGGGATTGCCCTGGTCGTCCTCGTCGGTGTCCGGCTCCTCATCGTCGGAGCCGTGAGCCCCGTCGAATTTCTGGCCTTCTGTCTCGTCTCGGCCAAGATCTACTCCCCCCTGATAGTCGTTTTGACCCTCCTCCCCGAATTCTTCTATCTCCTCGTCTCCACCAAAAGGATGAGGGCGCTCCGGGAAGAGCCCGTCATGGAGGGAAAGGAGTCCGTCGTCATCGCGGAACCCGACGTCAAACTCGAAAACGTCACCTTTTCCTACAACGACCGGCCGGTCTTGAAGGATCTCACCCTGACCTTCCCCAAAAACTCCGTGACCGCCCTGGTCGGTCCCTCCGGGGGCGGGAAAAGCACGATCCTGAGCCTCATCGCCAGATTCTGGGACCCCGACGCCGGAAGGGTCCTTTTGGGGGGTAACGACGCGAAGGAGATCCTCCCCGAGGAGCTCCTCAAGCGCGCGAGCGTGGTCTTCCAGGACGTTGTCCTCTTCGACGACACGATCCGCGCGAACATCGGGATAGGGAAAAAGGACGCGACCCCCGAGGAGATCGAAAGGGCCGCGAAACTCGCCGGCTGCGACGAATTCGCGAACGCCATGCCCGAGGGTTACGACACCCGGATTGGCGAAAACGGCGTCACCCTCTCCGGAGGGGAAAGGGGACGGGTCTCCGTCGCGAGGGCTCTTCTGAAAAACGCCCCCCTGGTTCTTCTGGACGAGGCGACGGCCTCCCTGGATCCGGAAAACGAGGCCTCCTTCCGCGAGGCCATGGCCGAGCTCGCGAAAGATCGCACCGTCATCGTCATAGCCCACAGCCTCCACACCGTCCTGGGCGCCGACAACATCGCCGTCATCCTCGACGGAAAAGTGGAGGAACAGGGTCCCCCGGCGGTTCTTCTGGCGAAAAACGGCCTTTTCAAAAAACTCCGGGACATCCAAACCGAAAACCTCGGCTGGTCCATTACCGGCCGGGATGAGCCCTGAGGCCCGCGAAGCCCCGCGCCACACCGGACGGAGGCCCCCGATTCGCGGCGAAAACCCCCGGGAAAGCATTTCCCCGGGAACGCTTTCAGGGAAGCCTATTCGTCAATGGAAAAAATTTAAGGGACTTCGCCTCCTAAAATAGACCGAATCGCCGAGCCAAAAACGACGGTTCTCAAAACCGCGTGACAACGTATTTTATTGACAACCGAACAATCAAAATAAACAGTTGATTTGGGAAACAAAAATGGTTTATATTCCCATCGGTCCCGTTTGGTGATTTTTCGCGTCGAAAAACACCCGGGTCCGCGGCCGCGAAAGCGCCGGGAAATCAAACGCCAAAAAAACCAAAACCGTCCCCGCGACCGCGAAAACGCGCGCCCGATCGGCCAAATCCCAAAAACGTCGCGAAAAACGAAGCCGTTTGGCTCCCGAAAACGGGAGAAACATAAACGGTTTACCTAAGAAACTTAAACGCCATTCTCTTTCGCGGCGTTTCGGTTTCGGAGGCGTCGCCGCGACCCGGGCGCCCGGGCGCGGGCCCCTCATGACGCGAGACCCCGAAAACGGATTCGCGACTCGGGGGACAATTCAAGGAGAAAACCCGTTCATGAAAAAAATTTCAATTCTTTGTCTGGCCGCGGCGGTGAGCTTAATCGCCTCCGGGGCCCAAGCCCATTTCATGGTGATGTACACTCCGGAGATCGCTTTGAACGATTCCTCCGACATCGATCTCCGAATGGTGTTCACCCACCCCGCGGAAGCCGGGCACACCATGGACATGGACGGAATAAAGGAATTCTACGCCGTGTACCAAAAGGGGGACGGAGAACCCAAGAAGATCGATCTGAAGGACACGGTGAAGGAGATCGTCTGGACCAATCCCGAGTCTTCCGACATCGCCTATTCGGCCCTGATCCCCAAAAGAACCTTCCGCTCCATGGGGGACTACGTCGTGGTGCTGGTGCCCGGCTATCACTTCGAGGAGGAAGAGGGCGTCTACATGCAACAGATCGCGAAGCTCGCGATAAACGTCGGGGGCATGCCGGGAAACTGGGCGGAGCCCGTGGGTCTTCCCTGCGAGATCGTTCCCCTCATCAAACCTTACGCCCTCTGGACGGGGAACGTCTTCAAGGCGAGAGTTCTCTCCGAGGGAAAACCGGTCCCGGGGGCGGAAGTGGAAGTCGAGCACATGAACCATCCGCCCGATCTCGGGACAAACTCCATGCCCGCGGAGGGAACGGTGGAATATCCCCACGACGCCTTCGTGACCCAGACCATCTTCGCGGACGAAAACGGCTACATAACTTTCGGCGTCCCCAAGGAAGGTTGGTGGGGATTCGCCGCCCTGGGCGTGGGTCCCGACAAGGAGCACGAAGGAAAAGAGCTCTCCCAGGACGCCGTCATCTGGGTGAAGGCCCTGGACATGAAATGAAAATGAAGACGAGTTTCACGACAAACGAAACGAAACGAGGGGAGACGATGAAATGAAAACAATCACGTTGGCGCTTTGTTTGGCGATCGCGGCCCTGTTCGCCCAACCGGCTTTCGCCCACACGGCGATACTCAAATGTTCCGACAACGGCGACGGCACCGTCTTCTGCGAAGGCGGCTACTCCGACGGCACCCCCGCCGGCGGGACCTTCATGAAGCTTTCGGACGACGACGGAAAAACGATTCTCTCGGGCAAAATGGACAACAACGGCGAGTTCACCTTCGACAAACCCGACGTTCATTACACGGTCGTGTTCGACGGAGGGGAAGGTCACCAAGCGGAAGTCGACTCGAACGACATAGTCGAATGAAAGCCGAAATAACGAAATACTCGCGAAAGGCGGCCATCCCCCGCGAACGATTTTGAACGTCGGAGGAAAACCGCGGCCGTTTCGGCCCCCATTTCGAACGCGGGGCAGAAATCGGCCCCGCTCTCGCGACTCTCGCGCGCGCCCTTCGCCCCGGTTCCGGCGGAGGGCGTTTTTTTTCGAACCCGCGCGGGAAACGGGCCCGAGACGGATTGAAACCCCCGGACCCGGTCGGGGGAAACCCCGGGACCCGTTCTCGTTTCCGGCACGAATCATGCTCATTCACACCATGTTCCCGGGAGCGTCCCGGGGTCCGAATCGGACCCGGTCCCCCGGTAAACGCGGCGACGACGCGATTCACCCGCTTTTCGAAAACCCCGCGAAAGCCGGCGGGGGAGAAACCGTCGCGGCCGCGGGCAATTTCGGTTAACCCAAACCGGCGTTCGATTGAAGGCTCGCGGACCGCGCCGACGCCGAGTCGAAAGGGATCCCGGCCGGACGCCGCGAAAAAGCGACGGGGTGTCGGAGCGTGGTGTCGGAAAGAGGCGCGAGAGACGGATAAGCTCGAAATTCGAAAATCGCTCGCCAAGATCGACGATTGCGATGACATGAGGGCGTTTCGGAAAGGCAACCGGCTTTCCCAAAAAAGAGCCGGGGGCCCGGCGCTCCCGAAATCCGAAACAAATGGTGGAGTCGCGCGAAAAAATTCGCGAGTTCGCGGACTTGGAAGACCCTTTCCGCCACGCGTAGCCGGAAATAATTCCGGACAATTCCCTTGACGAGTGATGGGGTTCGCGGCGACGGTTCGAGGGGGACCGCGGACCCTCGCGTTTGGACGCGCTTTGGGGTTCGGGGATCCCCCCTCGTCTTGACGGAACGCTTTTCCGATTCCGAACCTGGCGCCCGGGAATTGGCGAAGAAAAATAATCCGGAGGTCAATGTTGACCCCCGGATTTTTCATCGCCCGTGAAAATTGAATTTAAATCCGTCGCGCGCCGATTGCGTCGATTCGAACGGCGCGCGGCGGACAAATCGTCACTTAAGCTTGACCATTTTTTCGAAAGGAACGTGATATCTGTCGGTGTCGAAGACCACGTTGTCGAGCACTCCCTTTTTGTGCACTTCCACTATGGAAATGGAATAAATGGGAATGTACACCGCCTCCTCGTGGAGCCTGAGAAGAACTTCCCGCACGAGTTTCGCGCATTCTTCCTCGTTCGCGGTTTCCAGCATCTTGGTGATCTTCGCGTCAATTTCAGCTTTGTCCGGAAGTCCGACCTGAGCCTGATACTCCATGACGGCGGGACTTCTCATGCCCGAAAGGGCGGCTTCGGGTTCCAAAGGAATGCCCCAAGTCTCGAAAGTGGCGAGAGAAAAATTCCCTTCCTTGGCGTGTGTCAGCCAGGTGTTGGATTCTTCCGGAATGAGAACTATCGAAATTCCGGCTCTGGCCGCCTGCGCCTGATAGGCCTCGGCGATGGCTTTTTGATTCGCGTCGGCACCGATGTAACTGAATGGAATCTCCAGTTTCTTTCCGTCCTTCTCCCTCACGGTTTGACCGGCCGGGAGAACCCATCCCGCCGCGTCCAAAGTTTTCGCCGCCAAATTCAAATCGTACGGGTACGGATCAATTTTCAAATCGCAAAATCTGAATAACGGGTTGCAATAAAAATAAGCCGGATCCTGATGACCCATGAAGAGTCCTTGGATTATTTCGTTTCGATCCAGAACGTACTGCAAAGCCCGTCTGACATCCAAATTGTTTGTCGGCTCGCGAGCGGTGTTGACGGCGATGGTCATGGTGGAATTGGGAAGAGCCTTTTGCGTGACGTATGCCGGATCTTTGCTGAAACGATCAAACTCGTCGAAACCTATCTGACCGCTTCCGAAGATGAGATCAATGTCCCCCGTTTGGAGCGCTATCGCCCTCGTGAGCGGTTCCGGGATAACCTTGATCATCACCTTTTCGACCTTGGCTTTGTCGCCCCAATACAGATCGTTTCTCTCGAAAAGATCGTATTCGTTCGGTTTCCCTTCCACGTATTTGAACGGACCGGTTCCGACGGGAGATTTTATGCCGTCAACCGTCTTCCCGCTGTCGGGAAAATATCTCGGGTTCAGGAACCTGTACGGACGAAACGCGGCCAGATCGCTCAAGGCGGCGGAATACGGGGAAGACAGATACAGCTTGAAAGTCAAATCGTCGACGACTTCCCACTTTTCTATCCTGTTCGTTATTTCCTGCCATGCGTGACGCGCTTTATTGGTCATTATCGTTTCAAAATTTTTGGCAACAACTTCCGCGTTGAACGGATCTCCGTCGCTGAATTTCACTCCCGGCCTCAGGTGGAAGGTGTAGACCTTGCCATCCTCCGATATGTCCCAGCTTTCCGCGAGACTCGGTTCGATTTTACCTCCGAAGCCGTAAGAAACCAATCGGTCGTAAACCAGCATCTGAGCGAAAATCTGGTTGGGGTGGTACAGATGGGGATTCAAGTGCCCGGCGCTCACCGACGACGACCAGACAATCGTGTTCGGATCGGCGAACAAAGTGACCGAACACGAAAAAATCGCAAAGAGCGTAACCATTGGAACAAGTTTGATTTTCATTGAATTTTCTCCAAAAAATATGGGAAGTTTACCGACAGGAGTGAGATAATTCAACAAATAAGGCAGACATGAAACGTTTTGCCGAAAGAACGCGTAAAACGTTTGGGCTTTCGGACAAAAGGATTTGTCCGACAAGGCTCTTTCGGCACACACAAAATGAACCAAAACCCGAGGCCCGACGAATACCGCGCGTCATAACGCCGTCAATGTCGGAGTAATGAGAAAGAAACGAGTTTTTGGCGGGGTCGCCGGAAAACCCTGTCAAACGAATGTCCCCCCTGGCCGCGGAGCGAAATCATCGCGAGCCGCCGTCCGGAAGCCATCGTTTGTCGAAGATTCGCGGGTGTCGCGGGAATCGCGACTCTCGAGCCAAAGGGTGTTTTCGGGAAACGCCGGAAAACGAGGCGCGAATGTCCTCGTTCGCGGAAAAGGCGGGAATGTCTCAACCATTTTTGCCTCCGAAAGTCATCTTCACGAGGACGATTGATTCAAAAAACGCGAGACGTCTTCGCTTGTCTCGCGTTTAATGGCGAACATCGCTTTCGCCATAAAACGCGCGAAAAAAAAGCCCCAATGTCAAATGGCATGACATTAAGGCTTGAAAAACAAGAGGGTTTGGCGCGAATGGAACGGATCGGCGAAACAAACCCGCCTCAAACGCTTCGCGAACGACAATAACCGGGCGGAAGCGGAAAAAAGAAAACTCAAGAAGCGACGCGAGCGTCGAAAACGCACGGCAACCGCGAAACCGGGTTTTGGCCGATTCGCGAAAATCAAAGGTATTATCGGTTCCGGTTCTTTGAGGGTAAAGAGGAAGGGAAATCCGGGGGAGGATATCGAAAAGAGACGGTCAGGAAGAAAAGCGGCCGGGGAAAAACGAATCAGGCATTTAAACACGCGACTCGCCGACACCCGCGCCGCGGAATAGGCAAGAGAGAGAGTTGGGTAGCCGGCCGGCGCGGTGCCTCACAGCCTATCCTGCTTCGGCCCGTTTCCGGCCAGCCCCCTC
>JAITKT010000433.1 GCA_031278225.1 Deltaproteobacteria bacterium | reverse complement strand
CCCGAGGGAACCCCGGCGGATCCCCGGCGCGTCCGGTCGACGGGGGGGGGCATGGTCGTCCGGTTCCGCCCGCGGTTCCGGTCTTCGGTCAAAGTTTTGGCGAAACCGTGAGGTCAAGGGTAATCGGATGGCGGGGGTTTTATTTGGGGTCGCGTCAAGAGTCCGCGGTCGGAGGGTTGTCTTTCGGGAAATCGTGTTTTTCATAAAGATTTTCTTTCGGGTCAATAAATTTTATCAAGACACCGGTATGCCCCGCGATGGCCATGGCCGCATTTTTTACTTCCGGGTACATGGAACGATATTTCGAGTCGTATCTCCCGCGATCGATTTGTTCATTTGCCTCGACAATAAGCTTCTCGGCGGTCATGGCTTCCCGTTCGATTTTTTGTTCCGCCGTTAAATTGTTGACGTTTTCGGGAAAACATTCGTGTTTTATCTCAAAAACAAAAGCCTTTTTCTCTTCCAAGGCGACAAACAAGTCCATGCGACCTTCCGATTCGGTTAATTCCCGGTCGACGGTGAATCGCATGCATTTCAAGACAACAAAAATAATAACGCTCAAATTCCCTTCGGAGGAGCGAAGTCCTCCGGGCGAACACCATTGGAGGATGTCTTCGAAACATTGAGCCGGAGACGTCGCGTCGGAACTCTCCAAAGCGTTTCGGATTCGTCGTTTGAGTTCCATTATGGTATCTTGGGTCGTATCCTCGAAAAAAAACGAAGGAGAGCATCGTCCCAAGCCCGGCGAACCTCTTTGTTGGGACGTTTCAAAAGATATTCGCCGCTGTTCAATTTCTTGTCGATTGTCAGATAGCCGGCGTGAAAAAGAACGGAGTCAAGCTTAAAATTTTCGATGTCCGTCGAGTTAAGCGTATTCTTGCGCACCACCGCTGTTTCGTGAAAATCGTCCGCGTTTTTTTCATGCTTCAACACTTTTAGAAGGAATGTCGGGGTTCCCGAATTGAACCCGCGGGTGTCGAGCTCCTTGGAGCCGAGCATTTCGATGATGGAACCCGGATTCAAGACCCGATTTTCACCGTCCCAAGAGTAGCCGTCATAACAGTCAAAGATCATTTTAATGAGGGATTCCCGATCCCCTTCGGCCGGCATGTGACCACCGGATTTGAAGCGGTCGAGAAGATCCGGCAAATAAGGCTCGAAACAGTTCAAAAATTCGTCGGGGGTGAACCCGCAAATGGCGTTGTATTCCGGCTCAAACGTAAAATCGGAGTAGCCATTGAATCCCGAAAAGCCGCTCCCGAGAACGAGTTTGGTGACACCGGTCACGAAAACCGTACTGACCAAATCTTGATCGACGAGAGTTTTCAGAGACCCATAAAAACCATGAAGAACCGCGAGGTTTTTCTTGGCTCGCGTAATGTCATCCAAGACATCCCGAACGGGGGCGTCATGCTCATCGATGAGAACCGTCACCCTCTCTCCGGTGACTTTATGAAGAGTGACGACCAGTTTAGCGAGGATATCGCTTGAACGCGGGCTCTTCATGATTATCAGGCTGTTTGGGTCGACGGAGTTGGCTTCGGCGGCCTTGAAGAGTTGGGATTTTATGATTTTCTCAACGGGGTTCTTGCCTTCAAGGCTTCCGACCATGGTGAGGCTGATTACCGGATATTGTTTGAAATCGTGGTTCGAGGAGTCAATCCAAAGTCCTTTGAAAAGCTCGCGGTTACCCTTCATGAGTTCCGCGAGGGCGCCAATCAGAAGCGTTTTTCCGAAACGGGGGGGACGGGAAAGAAAATAGCATCCTCCATCCGTGACCATTTCGTGAAGGTATCGCGTTTTGTCTACATAAAGGAAATTGCCCCGTCTGATTTGGGCGAAACTTTGACCGGCGCTTGGAAGTTTCAACATGATTTCCTCCTTTTCGGGCCGCGTTGCCCGGTCGCCTCGAACAGGTTTTGGTTTATCGCGTTTCAAAAGCGCCGGTCAAAAGCAAACTTCACCGATTCAAAGGGGACCGGGGGCGAGTCGCTCTCTCTCGGGAATGGCCGGCGGCGGGGCGGGACGGGAAGTGGCGTCGGAGCGCCACCCTTCGGGTTTTCCGGCGAACGCGCCCCGGCCGGTACGATGAGAAAAAATGGCTTATCGTAGTTACCAAAAAAGTCCCGAGCGCCGAGGCGGACCGCGCCCGTCGGGGAAATTCTCGCGAAACGGGCTATCCGAACCGCGCCACCCTTTTTTCGAACAGTCCCTTTTCCGGGTTCCGGCATCGGGACCGGGTTTCGATTCGTCCGAAAAACCCCGCGACCTTACCCGTCCCGGCTTTCGCGTCAAGTCGGGTAGCCCCGCGTATCGGGCATCGGGCCGCGCTTTCCCGCGCGGGCCGACGAAGCCGCTCCCTTTCTTCCCGAACCCCCGGGTCGTTCGGGGGCATGTCCGGTTCGCGGCTCCGCGGCGGACGCTTTTGTCCCGGTCGCCATTCGCGAAAGCTTCGACCGGGGACGGCTCGACCCCGCGTCGGCTTTTCCGACGGGAACTCGCCCGCCTCGAGTCCGGGGCCGGGGCGCGGGAAGCCGGGTTCCGAATCCCCGCCCGGGGAAGGATCGGGAACCCGTTGTCATTTGGGGAGGCCCGGGAGGCGCCGCGACCCCGTTTCCCCGCCCCGGGCGGCGAAGAGGTCCCCGGGCCCGGGTTCGCGGGCGGCGGAGCGCGGAAATCGCGGCACCGACCCGCCCGTCTCCGAGGGCGCGCGGGCGCTCGATCCGACCTCCGATTGCGTTTTCGGAACCAAGGCAATGGTATTCGCGCGCCGGATGATTACAAAGGGCCTCGCGGGGGGTTCGTCGAATTTTTTTCGGGCCCGCGGGCCCCGGGAAGTCGGCGGAATCGCCTTTCGGGAAGGTTTCGCGGCGTTCGATCGCGAAAATCGCGCGCCGCGGAAACTTCCGAATCTTTTTCGCGACCCCGAAGGCAAATCATCCGAAATGAAACCTCGAGTCCGAAAAAGCGCGTCGCGGCGTTTTTTTTTTTTGATTCGAACGCCATCCCGCGGTCGGGGCTCCGGCGGGACGGCTTCCTCCGGGGCCGCGAGGAAAAAAAAAGAGACGACCGCGAAA
>JAITKT010000097.1 GCA_031278225.1 Deltaproteobacteria bacterium | reverse complement strand
CCAGGGGGCCCTTGGTAAAATCCCCCCACGGTACCTCCTTTTAACCCCATAGGTTGCCCTGTCCACGTTTTTTTTTTGGCCGATCCGGGCGAAATCGCGTTTCGCGGGAAAATGTGAATTTCGGGTGATTTTCAAGCCGCGTCGGGTCGGGTCCGGACGCGGAGGGGTATTCGGACGGAAGTGAATGATAAACGATAATGTCCGGGAAAAAAAGGAAAAACCGGGTTATTTGCCGCGATACGGATCCCGCCTCCTTGGAAACCGGCGAAAATTTTTTTGGTAAAATCCGGGAAAATTCGGGAAAAACTGGCGAAATTCCCGAAAAACCGGTCAATGGAACCCCTAGGGAACCCCGAAGGCTCCCCGAAGGATCCCGGAAGAGCCCGAAAAAAAACCAAAAAATTCGAGGTTCCCGGGTCGGGACCCGCGGAGGGAAGCGGGGCTCAGGACTCCGATTTTTCCTCCAAGAGCTCCGGTCTCTCGCTTTCGGTCCTTTTCAGGGACTCGTCGCGTCTCCATTTTTCTATTTCTTTGTGGTTTCCCGAGAGAAGCGTTTCCGGAACCCCCAGTCCCTTGTATTCTCGGGGTCTGGTGAACACCGGGCATTCCAGGAGGCCCTGGGAGAAGCTGTCGTCCTCGAGGGATTCCTTCTCGCCCAAAAACCCGGGAACGAAGCGGGAGACGCATTCCATCAAAACCATGGCGGGCACCTCCCCCCCGTTCAGGACATAGTCCCCTATGGAAAGGCTCAGGGCCCCGTAATGGTCGAGCACCCTTTGGTCCACGCCCTCGTAGCGGCCGCAAATCAGGATGAGGCGTTTGTGGTTCTCGTGAAGGGATTTGGCGAGACTCTGGTTGAGGGTCTTTCCGGAAGGGGAGAGGAAGATGACGGGGGGTTTGGTTTCGCTCTCTTCCAGGAGGGAGTCCAGGGCGAGGCCTATGGGCTCCGGCTTCAAGACCATGCCCGGGCCTCCCCCGTAAGGTCGGTCGTCCGCCGTCTTGCGGGCGTCCGGGGCGAAGTCCCGGATGTTCACGAGGTTCACGAGGACGAGTTTTTTGGAAATGGCTTTGGCGAAGAGGGATTCGGCCAGGAAGGACTCGAAGACGCCGGGGAAGAGGGTGAGGACGTCGAAGCGCATGGCCGTCACCCGTCATCCTTTTTGTCGGTCTTTTCGGGGGTTTTTCCCTCGTTTTTTCTCGCCGGGTCTCCTTTTCCGCCCGGATTTTCCGGTTTTTCCGAGAGCGTTTTTCCTTCTCTTTTTCCTTCTCTTTTCCGGGTTTTTTTCCCCCGGCCCCTCGCGGCCTTCTTTTCGGGTTTGATTTCCGCGTCAATTTCGGTGCCGTCCTCCAAAAGGCCCGGAACGGGGGTGACGGTGATTGTTCCCCCGTCCGTGTCGACATGCCCGACGAACTCCTCTATCCACGGGATCGCGATCTCTTTCCCGTCGGGGGTCGCGAAGAACATGGTCGGGGCGGGTCCGCGGTCTTCGAAGGCCGTGACGGTGCCCAGAAAGGAGCCGTCCTCCAGAATCACCCCGAGACCCAAAAGATCCGCGACGTAACACAGGTCCTCGCCGGCGTCGGGGAAATCTTCCCTGGCGGCGGAGACGAGATGGTTCCGGAGTTTTTCGGCGTCGGTTCTGGTGTCGTATCCCCGAAAGGTCGCTATGAAAGCGTTGGGGGCTTGGGGAAAGGGATCCAGGGAGAGAAGTTTGGCGGGGAAGGGGTCGGCGGGGTTGCCGGGAGGGGTGAGGTGGAGTGTGTTCACCTTGAGGAGGAAAGACGGCTCCTCCCCGAAGAATTCGAATTTCACGGCCCCGTGGAGACCGTGGGGCTTGCGGACGCGGCCCATTTCCACCAGCTTGGGGACGGGGGCCTTGTCCGGGCCGTCCCCGTTCGGGGAAGCCTTTTCGGCGTCTTCGGGATCTCGGGTGGGGGGCTTGGGAGGCATGGAAAAAACCTCGCTCGCGACGCGCGGCCCCGGTTTTCCGGGTTATTCAGTCGTCGTTTTCGCGGTCGGCGTCGTTTCCGCCGTCGCGGTCGAGGGCCGGGGGTCCGGGGCGTCGGGGTCGTCCGCCGCGTCCGGGTGGCGCGCGTCGCCCGCGCGGTCGATTTCCGCCGCTCGGTTCGGGGCGGTTCCCCCGTCGTTCCCGGCGTCGCCGCGGTTTCCGTCGTCACCGTCGTCCCCCGGGGGCTCGGAGGGAAGGGCGTCCACGGCGACGGAGAGCCTCGCGCCCTTTTTGGGGGAGCTTATGGCAAGAATGGTCCTTATGGCTCTTATGATTCTGCCGTTCTTCCCGATGACGTGGCGGACGTCGGAGCGGTCCGCGACTATCGTGATTTCCTTGAAATCGGGGCCCTCTTTCTCGCGGACCTCGACCCTCCCGGGGTGATTCCGGGCGAGGTTTTTGGCCAGGTAGGTCACGAGGGGAAGCACGAGCGGAACCGCCTCAAAAAGGCTTTCTCAGGAAGGTTTCTTCTTGAGAAGGCTCTTGACCGTGTCGGTGGGGACGGCCCCCTTGGAGATCCATTGCTGGATGAGTTCGGTCTTGAGGGTGAGCTTGTGGGGGTCGGGAAGGGGATCGTAGTGTCCCACGATGTCGATGAAGCGTCCGTCGCGCTTGGCCTGGCTGTCCGCCACGACTATCCGGTAAAAGGGTCTTTTCTTGGCGCCCAGTCGGGCGAGTCTGATTCTTAAAGCCATGAAAGATGGTCTCCTCGCGCGCGGGTCCGCGACTTTCGGGTTTTTGAGGACTATGGGGCTTCGCGGGTCCGAGTCCTCGGGGAAGGTTATCTTACTGGAATTCGGGAGAAAATAAAAGGCCGGGGGGCCGGTCCCGTCGTTTTCGTTCGGGGTCGCGCCCCCGTCGGGGCTCTTTGTTCTCCCGGGATTCCGCCTCTTTCGGGGGGATTTTCGCGTCCTCAGCCGAACATGCGTTTGATGGCGTCGGGGGAGAAGCCGGTCTTGGAGATGGATTTGAGCATTTTCCTCATCTCGGCGAAGGACTTCAAGAGGGAATTGACTTCCGCGATCGAGGTTCCGCTCCCGCCGGCTATGCGCTTTTTTCTGGAGTGGTCGATGATGAGGTGGTTTTCCCGCTCCTGTTTGGTCATGGAATCTATGATGGCCTTTATGGCCGTGATTTTCTCGGGCCGGGGGGTGGCGTCCTTGAGTTTTTTGAGCTTCCCCAGGCCCGGGATCATGCCGAGGATGGATTCCACGGTGCCGATCTTGGCGAGTTGGTCCAGCTGGTCCCTGAAGTCGGAGAGGGTGAAGTTGCCCGCCTGCATCTTGGCGGCCATGGCCTCGCTCTGTTCCCGGTCCACGGTTTCCTGGGCCTTCTCGATCAGGGTGAGGACGTCGCCCATGCCCAGGATCAGGGAAGCCGCGCGCTCGGGATGGAAGGGCTCGAGGGCTTCGGGTTTCTCCCCGGTCCCCACGAAACGGAGGGGTTTTCCCGTGACCGCCCGGATGCTCATGGCGGCTCCGCCCCTGGCGTCGCCCTCCGTCTTGGAGAGGATGACTCCCGTGAGATCGAGCCTGTCGTTGAAATCCTTGGCGGTGGTGACCGCGTCCTGGCCGGTCATGGCGTCCGCCACGAGGAGGATTTCCGAGGCCTTGGTCTTTCCCTTTATCGCCGAGAGCTCCCGCATGAGGTCCTCGTCGATGGTGAGCCTTCCCGCGGTGTCCACGATGACGACGTCGGCGTTTTCGGTTTTCGCGGCCTCCAGGGCCCTTTCGCAGATCTCAACGGGGTTTTGGCCCGCTTCCGAGGGATAACGGGGGACGCCCGCGGAATCCGCGAGGAGGATCAACTGGTTTATGGCCGCTGGGCGGGTCGCGTCCGCGGGGACGAGATAGGGCCTCTTCCCCTGCTTTTTCAGCCACAGGGCCAGTTTGGCCGAGGTGGTGGTTTTGCCCGAGCCCTGGAGTCCGACCATCATGATCGTCAGGGGATGGCGGCCCTTGAAATCGAATCCCTCGTGGGCCCCGCCCATGAGCGCCACGAGCTCGTCGTTCACCACCTTTATGACCTGCTGGGCCGGGGTCAGGCTCTTCAGGATGTTCTGACCCAGGGCCTTTCGGGTGACGGAGTCGAGGAAATCCCGGACGACCTTGAAGTTCACGTCGGCTTCGAGGAGCGCGATTTTGACTTCCTTCAGGGCCTCTTTCAGATCGGATTCGTGGATTCTCCCCCGGCGGGCGAGTTTTCCGAAGACGTTCGTGAGTTTTTCCGAGAGCTTTTCAAACATAAGGCCTCGCTTTGTTCGTTTCCGGGGATTCGGACGTTTCCGGCTACGGGTTCGCGCGCGCGGGGGAGCCGTAGAGCTCGGTCATCAATTCCGGGGGGAGCCTCAGGTCCACTTTCCGGGCGACGGCTTCGATCCAGAGGGAGAAGGATTCGTTCGCCCTCGAGTCCAGGGCGTTGTCTCTCCTGGAGCCCTCGCTCAGCCGAAAGTTGTTTTCGTCGGCCCTCGCGAACTCGTTGAGGCTTATGACCAGGTGGCCCTTGAAGGCGCCCGCGTCGATCCTCAGGGGCTCGGGTGCCACCATGCCCGCCTCCGTGAGCTTGAAGAGGGAGTTTATGAGTTCCCCCCGGTCGGCGAAAACCAGCGGCTCTTGGTCGGTGAAAAAGACTTGGACCCTGGGAAAATCGGTTGTGACGCCCAGGGTGATTCCCCGGTCCGAAAACTTCTCCGCGGCTTCGGAAAAGGGGATGTCGGACGCGGTTTCGACGAGTTCCCTCGCGAGACTTTCGGTCTTCTTGAAGGCCTCGGAAGCGATCCAGGCGACTTTGACGGACTCCCGGACGTCCTCGTCGGTCAGGGGCGGGACGAAGGACTCCTTTTTCTCGAGGGGCACGAAAAGGGTGAGGAGGCCGGGGGTGTCCACCGGATCGGAAATCAGCCCCAAGGGCTGGGAGACGGCCCTCTCGACCTCGGCGCGGTTTCCGCCGAAGAAGTCCGGGGGGTTGTCGACCCCGAAGAAGTCGGAGGTCCGGGTCTCGAGGCCCATGGTCGCGGCGTGTTCCCGGAGGTTCGAGGATTGGGAGTTTTGCATGCTCTCCAACAAATCCTCCAGCCGGTTCACGGCGAGCCTTCTCGCGTTTCTCTTCCTCAGGGTCTCCAGAAGGTTCGGTCTCGCCTCCGCGAGGGTTTGGGGCCTCCCGGGGATGAAGGAGTCGACCCGGACCAGCTGGTAGCCGAACAGGGTGTCGACGGGTCCGAGGATGGTCCCCGGCGCCGGGGGCGGGTCAGCCCCGAAGACGAGGGCGTCTATTTCGGGGAGGGGGTCGTCCTTGCGGAGAATCCCCATGTCTCCCCCGCCGCGGGAGGTGTTGGCGTCGTCGGAGACTTCGGTCGCGAGTGTCCCGAAGTCCTCGGTCGCGGTCCTCGCGAGGATGGCGAGCGCTTTTTCGAGCGTCTCCCGCTTCTGTTCGTCGGAGGGTTCGAAATTGGGGAAGGCGACGAGGATGTTGGAGAGTCTCGCCTCCGCGGGACTGGTCAGGGATTCGAGTTCCTCGGAGTAAAGGGTCTCGATCTCTTCCCCGGTCACCGAGACTTCCGCCAGGTGGTCGTCGGGGTTGAAACTCACGTACTCGACCCTGACCTCGGCGGGTTTTCTCCAGTTCTCCCCGTTTTCGGCGTAAAAGGCCTCGAGCTCCGAATCCGTCGGTTCCGGGCCGGCCGTCTGGGCCGAGGTCGGAAAGAAGGCGTATTTGAGCGAAATCAAGTCCTCGCCCAGGTGAAATTCCTGGAGAAGCGAGGCCGTGGGCACGAAAGTGAGGTTTTGGAGGAAGTTTATCGTCTCGTTTATGAGGAGGTCGTTTCGAAGAGCGTTTTCGAAGCTTTGGACGTTTTGGCCCATGAAGTTCCGGACCACCAGTTCGTAACGCTCCTTGGAGAACCTGCCGTTTTCGGAGAAGGAGGGGTCGCTCCTGATGGCCGCGGCGAGGGCGGTGTCGGGAATCACCCTCCCGGTGTCCTTCGCGAGTTTCGAAAGGACGTGCCTCTGAATCAGAGTGGAAACCGCCCTCTGGCCGGAGACCATTTCCAGGATGTCCGGGGCCGCCCCGGGGTTCTCCCGCAGCAAGCTTTCCCGGATGTTTCCCTTTATCTCCGCGTATTCGGTGACGGGCACGGATTCGTCGTCAAGGCGGATGGTCAACGAGTCGCTCGTGTTTTGGCCGCCGATGCCCCAAAAGACGAAAACCAGGGCGATGGCGCCCACTATGAGTATGCTGATTATGCCGCCGGATCTTGTTCTGATGAAATCGAGCATCTGAATCTTTCCGTTCGGGAGGGGACCCGTCGCGTTTCGCGTTTGGTCGCGAACGCCGGGCCCGCGTGTTTCCCGTCGATTGTCGTTTGGGGTTTTTTCTTTTTCTCAAGGAAAAGGAGCGTGTTTTTCCCTCGAATGGCGGAAGAAGCGGGTCAACGCGAGAATGAGTTCGCGAGTCGCGCGCGCGGGTCCGCGCGTTTCGAAACGAAAACGGGCGGTCCCCGGGGCGTTGGTCTCGGAAACGCGAACATCTTTATACAGTGTTTCGGGTCGATTTTCAAGGCCGATTCCGGGCGGGATTGGCGCCGGCCCGCGTCGTTCGGCGGATTTCGGGGAGTCCCCCGGCCCCCCGGAAAACGGCGCCCGCGCGGGGGTGGCGCGGCCTTGCCTCCGGTCGAAAGTCGAAAGACCTTGGGGGCGGGCGGGGAGATCCCTCAGTTTCGGTCGTCCGGGGCGGTCGGAGGCGTCTTCGTCGCGTCCGGGGCGTCGGTTCCCCCGGAATCCGCCGCGGCCTCCGAATCGGTCGCGGCCGGGGCATCTTCCGAATTTTCGAAAAGCGACGGCGGGCGCGTTTCGTCCGTCGTTTTCCCGGGCGCTTTCTTTCGAACCGGTTCCGATTTTTCGGGTTTTGGCGAAAGATCTTTGATTTTCCAACTTTTCGGCGCGTAATCGGAAAGTTTCAAGGAAAACCCGACCTTCGGGGCAATCAGGGGATAACGGTCGGGATCGACGGCCAGGAGGAGGGTCGTCGCTTGTTTGTTGGCGAGTGTCCTTCCGACGAGGAAAGCGGCGTCCGCGGCTTCGTTCGCGCCCGAGATTTCCTTCAAAACGCGAATGTCCGTCAAAAGCGACTTGACGTTCGTCTCAATCTCCAGTTCATGGCCCATGAGATGATAAAAGGTCAAAAGAAAGAAGAAAACGTCATGGTCCGAAACCGACGCGGCTTTCAAAAGGCCGTTCAGGCGCCGCAAGGCCAGGACCGTTTGAAAATCGGCGAACAGGGGCAGGTCCGGGGGATCCTTCTCGTAAAACGCCTTCAAGCTCGAATTCGACGAAACGAAATCCTTCGTTTCTTTCAGTTCCGCTTCGATGGCGGGTTCCAAATGGCGGAAAGTTTCGTCGATGTTTTTGAAAGACCCCGACTCTTCGTCAAAGAGGAGATTTCGGGCCTCTTCCGGACCGATGCCGTTTTTTGAAACGATTATCGAATTCTTGAACATCTTCGACATGGCCGCGAAAGCCA
>JAITKT010000348.1 GCA_031278225.1 Deltaproteobacteria bacterium | reverse complement strand
GGTGAGGACCGTTCCCCCGTTTTTTTTGTCGATTTCGACCGCGGGAGAAAACCCATGTTCACGGGACTGACCCATGGCACCGGCGAGATACTGTACCTCGAGAAGACCGGAAACGATGCCGTTCTCGGGGCGAAACCCCGTTTCCCCTGGGACGGTCCCTTGGTTTTGGGGGAGAGCGTGTGCGTCTCCGGGGTCTGCCTCACGGTCGCGGGAATAAAAGGAGACGTCTTCGAGGCCTACGCCTCGGAAGAGACGCTCTCGGTCGCGGCCCCCTTTTTCCCCCGCAAGGTCGTGAACCTGGAGAGGGCCCTGAGGCTCTCGGACCGTTTGGGCGGACACCTGGTCTCGGGTCACGCGGACGGGGTCGCGACGATCCTCTCCCTGACCCCGAAGGGCCGGAGCGTCGTCCTGCGCCTGGAAATGCCCCCCGACCTCGCGCCCTTCCTGGCGCCCAAGGGTTCGGTCGCGGTGGAGGGGGTGAGTCTCACGATAAACCGGGCCGGAAACGGGGAGTTTTCCGTGAACCTCATTCCCGAGACCCTTTCCCGGACCTCCCTGGGGACCCTGTCCCCGGGCTCAAAGGTGAATCTCGAGGCGGACGTCATGGCCCGCTACGCCGTCAATTGGTTGAAATCACGCGATTCCGCCGAAACCCCCGAAGGTCTCACCTTGGAAAAGCTCGGGAACCTGGGGTGGTGAGGGCGGGCATCGGGGCGAAAAAAAAGCCGCCGACCGCGGGCGCGGGGGGCGACGTTCGCGATTGGGGCGATTGGGGCGGGGCGGCGGACGCGGCCCGGGCCCTCGAAAACAGTCAGGCGGACGGAAAGGGATCCGTCCGCCTTTGATCTACTCGCTGCTTGGGTGGGATATGTTTGAAAGGACACAGCCGGGGAAGTGCGATATTGGATTTTGGTGTCTGGGAGGGGAACGCGGCGGTATTTTGATGAGAGCCAGTAGATGCGATGACCGTTTCTGACCCCGGCTTCAGTGAAAACGTATTATGCGATTTCCGTGCCAAAAACCCCCGGCCTTTTTCCGTCCCCGGTCGGGTCGGGCCACTGACGCGTCAAAATCAAGCGCTTGAAGGGGAGCTCCCGGATTTCCGCTTTTTCCCCCCCGCTTTCCCTTTTCTTCCCGAAGGCCGAAAACCCGCCCCGTCCGGAACGGGTCGGGTAAAAACCACCCGAAGACGGGTAAAAATTACCCCCGAAATCAAAATCGGGGTTTCTTTTTCGAAAAACCCCGAAAAAAAGCCGTTTGAGCCGAAAACCGAGGGCCCCCCCGACGGGAATGACCCGAACCCCGAAATCGGCTTCTTTCGCTCCGAAACCCGCTCCCGGGGCCGTTTTCGGGAAAACCCGAAAGACCGTTCCCGGACGTCCCCGGGGACCGTTTCGCAGGAATCGGCGAAAAATCCCTCGTTTTTGGGATTTATCCGAAATAATTACAAACGGTGCACCTAAATTCACCGAAAAACGGAAGCGTCGCGCGGGGCGATCGCTTGTTTGCCCCAAAACCGCGTTTTTCGCGCGGCTTTGCCGGGGGATTTCGCCAGGACCGGGGGGGACCGGGGTCGCGGGACCGGATTTGACGCGGGTCAAAAACACTCGAATGTCCGACAGCGGGAAGATTTATTGATTCGAATCAAAAAAAAGCCCGGAAGCCCGGCAAGGGAAGATTTATTGATTCGAACCAAAAAAAAGCCCGGAAGCCCGGGCAAGGGAAGATTTCTTGATTCGAATCAAAAAGAATCCGGAAACCCAAGGTCCGGATTTTCGGGGGCCGGAAAAAATCCCCCCCAAAGGTCCGAAAAGGATCCCTTTGCCCGAAACGGAACAAAAGATCCTGAAAAACCCGCGAAAACGCGGATCCGGGCGGGAACCGAACGGGAATCCCCGCGAAAAAGTAAGGGGAAACAACCTCGTTTGGGTGAGGCGTTTCCCCTTGACATTTTTAGGATCCTACCGCCGCCGGGGATGAGTGGATGCGCTGGTCTTCACCGCCAGGATGGTGGCGAGGGAATGGCATGAGGGATTCAGGCGGATTGCGGGGAAGGAATTTGGGCGGTAGAGGCAGTTGCTGTACCTGCCTGTGGATTGTCCTGGCTTCCAGCCGAAGGGTATATTGCACCGATCGTGCCAAAGGCCGAAAATCGGGGCCGCCCCCCGGAAGGTCCGCGTCCCCGTTTGATTTCGCAAAAAAGAGAATTTTCAGGCAATCAAAAATACCAAGGAGTTTTCCGACATTTTCGTGGTTTTGGCCTGTTTTAACTCGATTTTTCCCGCGTTTTTGTCGGTTTTTCGCTTTTGACCCGTTTTAAGGCTCAAAACGCTTCCCCGGGTATGGCGTTTTTTTAAAAAAAACACATATGTCGCGCAACGGTTTTTCGGGAGATTCCGCGTTTCGGTTTTTTGTTCGCCGCGAGAACCATTATTCGTAAAATTCCACGCGAACGTCGACTTTTTAAACCCGCGACCCGGCGCCCGGGCGCGACGCTTTTCCCCGAACGTCTCCGCCCGCCCGGCTTCCCCCGGGAAAAAAGACGGAAAGGGAAGAAAATCTTCCGGCCGCGAGCCGCCCTCCCTCCCCCCGAAAAAACCGCGAACCCGAACCTCCCGCGAGGGGCGCCCGGGACGAAAGGATTCGTCCGGACCGGAGCAAACGGAAACGAAGGCCCGTCGGGAATCGCGGGCATCTTATATTGGCTTGTTTTATGGTTTATCACGCATACATATGCTCACTTAACCATTTAAACATGTCATGTCGCGAATTGCAGCCTCCAGAAGCTCTCCCGAAAAGGGTCTTTTAAAAAGCCCTTGCCCCAGGAAAAACCCAAAAAAATTTTTGCCCTTTTTCGCGTTTTTCGTTAAGTATCCGAAAACATTACCTTTTTTTTCGAAACAAACTATTGCAATTGAGATTCAATTTTAGTAAGATGTCTTTCGAGTTGAAGCGCCGGATTTTCTTCGACACAGCCTCCCACCTGTAAGACCGGACGATACGGCGTTTCGACCACACCGGGACTGGGCCGGCGCGTGGAAAAACCTGGCTTTCCACAAACCGGCCCTTTTATTTTCCCCCCGCCTTTCCCCTTTCGGCCCTCCCTTCTCTCCTCCCTCCCCCCCTC
>JAITKT010000318.1 GCA_031278225.1 Deltaproteobacteria bacterium | reverse complement strand
CCGGCCGGGTTTCGGGTCGCCCGTCCGGTTCGGGGGAAAGCCTCGGGAGGGACGCGCCCCCTGTGACCGGGAGGCCCCGCGATTCGGCCGCGGCCTTGAGTTTCCGGTTCAGGAGGGCGAGGATCCGGGAGGAGTATTTCCTCGCGCGGGTTTCGGGAAGCACGGCCAGATGGGCGATCACGGGGACGAGGAAAAAGGCGAGGGGGGAGAGGGGGAGGCCCCGGGAGAGGTCGGGGGCGAGGACCCGGGCGAGGTTCAGGGCGATTAGGACCGAGGAGAGGGCGGCGCAGCCGTTGGGGGTGAGTTCCCCTCCCACGGTGAGGCGCCAAAGCCAAAGGAGTTCCGTCCAGATCCCCAGGGCCAGACCGGTCCGGGGGTCCCCGGTCGCGAACCCCACGATCACCCCCGCGACGAGGGGTCTGTTCAGGCCCGTCTGCGCGAAGGCCCTGCGGTCCAAATTCAAAAGCGCCGCGACGAGGATCGCGAGGCCCGCGGACAGAAACGGGGCGTGGAGCGGGTCGGGGTTACCCATTGTTTTCGGCCCCGGCGTAACGCTTTGATTTTTTCGGTTTTTCCGTTTTTTCGGTGTTCGCGGTCCCGGGGGGCTTGTAGGCTCGGGAGGTTTCGCTGGAGTATTCGAGGGATCCGAAGTAGAGGAGGGGCACGAGGCGGGAGAGGAGATTCAGGTCCTCCAGTTCGGAGGGACCCAGTTTCAGGCAGGAACAGAGGACCACCGGGTCCGGGGAAAGGGTCGCGTAGTTTCCGAGGTTGAGGGATTCGAGCCCCAAACCCGCCGTCACCGCGACGAGGACCGATTTGGGGTCCCTGAAGAGGACCAGAAACCGGGAGTCCGGGGTGTCCTTCTCCCTCAAAAGGGCGGGGAGGAGGGAGGGTTTCACGTAGTGCCGTCCCTTGGCGAAGCCCACGTCCGCGGCCTCCATGCCGCTGTCGTAAATTCGCCTGAGCTCGGGACTTATGTTGTCGTCCGCGAGGATCACGCCGTTTATCCCGTCTCGCGCCAAGGCGGGGGAAGCCAAAACCTGGCCGTGAATCAGCCTCTGGTCCAGGCGCGCCAAGACGATCGGCATGAGCTCACCCCTTCAACGCGGGCGTCGCGCCGAAAAAAGGGCGCGCCCGCGGGGGGGCTTTCGGTGGGAAAGACCGCCGCGACAACGACGACAACCGAAGTAGATCGAATCGGGACGTTCGCCGAAGAAGGGAAGCTCTCGCGGGTCATCGGTTTTCGCGGGCATTTTTCTTCTCCTTCTTAGTCTTGTCCTTCTCGGACTTGGCCTTTTGGGCGGCGTCCTTGGGGTGGACCATGGGCATGCCCGTGGAGCAGACCCTTATCCCCTCCATCGCGAACCTCGCGCACTCGTTCGCCAGCTCCCCGAGCGTCGTCTCCGGATGTCTCCTCCGCCACTGCCAGGCCCTCATGAGCATCGCGAGATTCACCCCCGACAGGACCTCGACCCTGTCCTTGCGGAGATGGGCGAGGGAAACGTTGCAGGCGGTTCCCCCGAAGAGGTCGGTGAAGACCAGGACCGGGTGGTCGTCGCGGCCGGCGGCCGCCTTCAGGGCCGTCTCCACCTTCTTCCCGTGCTCGTCGGGGTGTTCGCCTTCCCGTATGGCCACGGTTTGGCAGTTGAGTTTTTCCTTGATCAAAAACTCCATGACCTTGACGAGATATTGGGCCAACTCCTCGTGGCAGACGATGACGAACTCGATCAACGAAAACCTCCCTGACCCCGCCTTCGGCGGAAACGACCCCGGGGCGGATTGATTTTCTGGCGGCCCGGGGGCGGGGCCGAACCCTTTTTCCCGAAAAACGAAACGCCCGCGCGGGCCCGGGCAACGAGACCCGGCCCCGGCCGCCGGGGCCGGGGATTCATCTTACCCCGAAAAAGCTTTCCGCGCCAGCCCTTTCAAACGATGTCCCTGTGTCTCAGGGCCACGGGGGAGCCCGAATCCCCGAACTCGAGCCTCAGTTTCTCCCAGAGGTGTTCGGCCAGGGCCACGCTTCTGTGCTGGCCCCCGGTGCAGCCCATGGCTATGGTCAGGTAGGACTTCCCGGTCATCCGGTAAAGGGGGATCAAAAACAGGAGCATGTCCGAGAGCTTGGTCAAAAACTCCAGGGTCACGGGGAAGGAGAGCACGTAGTTTTTGACCTCCGCGTCCCTGCCGTCCAGGTATCTCAACTTGTCCACGTAGAAGGGGTTCGGCACGAACCTCACGTCCAGGACGAGGTCCGCCTCGGGGGGGATGCCCTTCTTGAAACCGAAGGAGAGCACCTCGATGGAAAGGTTGCTCTTGGCCTCCGCGTTCACGTATCTCTTGAGCACCAGTTCCCGGAGCTTCGGGGCCTTGATTTCGCTCGTGTCGATTATGAGGTCGGAGATCTCCCGCAGGGGGGCGAGATTTTTCCTCTCGAGGCGTATGGCCTCGT
Organism: Deltaproteobacteria bacterium; assembly: GCA_031278225.1. Taxonomy (GTDB): domain Bacteria; phylum Desulfobacterota; class Desulfarculia; order Adiutricales; family Adiutricaceae; genus JAITII01. The sequence goes on along the minus strand of JAITKT010000318.1, from coordinate 1,282 downwards.
TCAGGGCCATGTCCCCCGCGAGGGGATGGGACCGTCTCGTCTCGGAAAATCTCTTGACGAGGGCGTTGTCGTCGGCCTCGAGAAAGAGCACCCGGAGCTCGTAACCCATCTCCCGGGCTTCCCGGAAGACCTTCTCGAACTCCCTCGTCAGGTCCGGGTCCCTCCCGTCCATGCCCACGGCGAGTTTTATGAAATCCCCGGAGCTCTCTTTCCTGAGGGCCAGGAACTTGGAAAGAAGAAGCGCCGGAAGGTTGTCGATGGCCATGTAGCCGTTGTCTTCCAGGTTTTTCAGGGCGCAGGTCTTCCCGGAACCCGAAAGTCCCGTGACCACCACGATGAGTCCTGGTTTCGAGGTGTCGTTCGTCATGGTCCCCGTCCCCCGGGAGTCGCGGGATTCACAAAGCCAAACCCGAAAAAATTCTCGGGAGCCGTCGAAAAACGCCCTCGAAAACCGCCGGCCCGCCGGCCCGGAGACGGGGCGTCAAAAGCGAAAAGCGGGATTCTTCATTTTGAACATAGCACGTTTGGGGCTTTTGGCACAAACCGCCCTCATTGGCGGCGTTCGCGCGGGCGTTCGCCGCGTCTCGCGGGGCGTTCGGGATCGTCCCCCGGACGGACCCCGGGAAACCCCGGGGGCCCCCCGGCCTTCGGTTCCGGGCGAAAGTTCGAAACGAATTTCCGGGGGCAAAGGTTTCGAAGAACGCGAAAGGGCCGGGGGAAGGGTCCCCCGGCCCCGGGATTCCGATTCCGTTCGCCCCGAAAAAGCCCGAAAAAAGAGGGGAAAACGGCGAAAAGCGGGAAAATCCGATCCGGAACCGGCCGACCGGCGGACGCGAAACGGGAAAGCGGATTCGGCGGCCGGAGGGGGGCTAAGCCCCCGCGCCCGCCGCGGTTCGGGATTCGGGTTCAGTCGGCCTGGCGGTGGAAGCGGACCAGTTCGAGGTTGCCCCCGCCGGTGTAGCGCAAAAGACGGACGCCCCCGTCGGCCCGGTCCAGGAAGACCAGATAGGGAAGGGAGCTCCTTTCGATCTTCTCCAGGGCGGAGTCCATGTCCATGGCGACCAGGGGCAGGTCCAGGACGTTCTTCCCGGCCAGGGGGCCGGCGGCGCCGTGTCCGCCCCCGGTGTCGGGGGAGGGGCGCGGGCGGGGGGATTCCCCGTCCTCGTCCCCGGGCGTTTCCCGGAGGCTGGAGAGGCCGCTCTTGCCGCCCCGGGACCTCTGCTTCTGGCGGTGCCTCTTGATCTGCTTCTCCAGTTTGTCCACCACGAGGTCCACCGCGGAG
>JAITKT010000273.1 GCA_031278225.1 Deltaproteobacteria bacterium | reverse complement strand
AAGGCACCAAAACCTTCACCTACACCAGCGAGGGATCCACCACCTTGCTCGAAACCCCCGTCCGGGTCACGGCCAACGATCCTTCCGTTCCGATCAACAATCCCGTTCCCTGAAGGCATCGCGGAATCCGCGGGGTTTTCGCCCGCCGGGCCCTCTTCGGACCTCTTCGGACCCCTCGGGACCATCGCTCTCCGCCGGTTTCGGTCGTTTGACTCCCCCGATTCGGTCCTTTCGCGGCTTTTCGGCCGCCCCTTCCCACCCTCCCCCGACTTCCCGTTTTTCGCGTCCCGGTGGGCAATTTCCGTGCACCGGACCTTCCCTCTTGCCCCGGAATTTGCCTTGGAGGCCGCCCGACACCTGTCCCGACCGTTCCGACTCCCCCCCCCCCCCCCCCCTCATCCCCCCAAAATCCCCCGTTCGCCCGAAAGATTCCGAAGCGTCCCGTTTTTTTTAAGAAGTCCTCCGCCGCGGCCCCGAACCGTCCCGACCGCGCCGATCCTTCGGGGTAACTCCCAAAACTCAAACCGCGTCACCGAAGGCTCGGGACACTCTTCCTTACCGAGCCGAACCCCGCCCTTTCGCTCGTCCCGTCTCAGCCCCTCTTCCCCTCTCCCGGCCTCTCCCCTCCCCACTCTCCTTTTCTTTCCTTCTTTCCCCCGCGCTTGGCGCATCCGCGGTCGGAAGCCCTCTTCGGGGTCCATGCCCGATTCGGGCGGATGTTTCCCCGGCTCGCCTTCCTCTTCGTCACCGCGGTCAACGGTTTCGATCGGGAAGTTCGTTCCCCGGGGGCGTTTTGTCCGGGGTCGCGCGTCATTCGCGCGCGAAAGGCGCCCGCGAGTTCGGACGGACGATTTTCGAAAGTCGGTCGACGAGAAGAAAATTTCGGGAGGTCGTTTTCCGGCGGAACCAACGGGGATTCGAGACCGGAAGCCGCGCGTTTTGACGGGGCGGGAAAAACGAATCTCCTCCGCCGGAGGGGGAACCAAACAATCCGCGAGTCGAGGGGGGATTCGCGCGGGGCGGTTTTCGTCGTCCGGTTTTCGTTCCGATTCCGTCGCGTTCGCTTAAAAAAATGAATGATTTTTTTGACCGCGGCATCAAAATTTTATTGACCCCCGGCAAAACGGATTCAAAACGAAGACATCCTCAAGGGTTCCGAATCGCGCGGCGCGGTTTGGTTTTCGCGGGAGCGGTTGAAATGAAGCGCGCGATTTTTTAAAATCGAAGTGACGATTTTTTCGAGGCGATTATCGAAAAAATCAGGGACGACGGGGAGGCCACATGACCAAGGACGTCGAGATCACCTTGAGGGAAATCAAACTCACCGCGGAAAGCGGGGATCCCGAAGCGCAATTGAAACTCGCGAAGATGTACATGGAAGGGGACGGTGTCCCCAAAGACGACAGGCTGGCTTACGAGTGGTGCAAAAAATCCGCGGCCGAACGGAATCTGGACGCGCTCCTCCTTTTCGGGGAGATGCGCGGGCGGGGCATGGGAGAGGCGGCCGACGAGGAACGCATCATGAACGTTTTCGCGACCGTCGCGGAAAACGGGCACGTGAACGCGCAATTGTCCCTGGGACTCATGTGTCTCGGGGAGGACGGCCCGAACCAGGACTTCGACGCGGCTTACAAGTGGTTCAAGAAGGCGGCGGAACTCGGGGACGTCTTCGCCGGCGAAATGGTCCGCAACCTGTTCTTCGTCTGTGACGGAAATCCCAAAGACGGGGAAAGGGCCCTCCAAACGTGCAAAGCCGCCGCCGGGAAAGGCCATCCCCGGGCCCAGTATCACCTGGGGAGAATTTTCGAGAAGGGCGAACTGCTTCACCGGAACCCGGGGGTGGCGGCCAAGTGGTACAAATTGGCCGCGGAAAACGGCGAGGCGAGAGCCCAGGGCCGTTTGGGGTACCTCCACTACTTGGGAGAGGGGGGCTCGAGAGACCTCGAGGCCGCGAGAAAATGTTTTTCCAAGGGAGCCGAGGGCGGGGACGCCGAGTCCATGTGCGGTCTCGCCACCATGTTCTACAAAGGGGAAGGGGTGCCCAAGGACATGGGAAAAGCCCACGAGCTCTTCAAGATGGCGGCCGAAAAGGGGAATCCCATGGCCCAAAACGAGTTGGGTCTCATGCTGTGCTTCGGACAAGGGGTGAGCCTGAACATGAAAGAGGCGGTGAAATGGTTTCTCCTGTCGGCCGGACAGGGAAATCACATGGGCCAGTTCAATCTCGCCATGCGCTATGACCTCGGCGAAGGCGTTCCCCAGAACAAGTCGCTGGCGGTCAAATGGTATCGGGAGTCGGCCAAACAGGGTAATCACCTCGCCCAGAAGAACCTGTCCTTAAAGTACCTGACGGGAGAGGGAGTGCCTGTCGACCCCGCGGAGGGAGTTTACTGGCTGAAGGAAGCTCAAAAGACCAAGAGCTCGATTGAGAAAAAGAAAAAATAGGGGGGGCGCGCCGGGTTTTCCCGGGAAATGCCTTCCCGAGCCCGCTCAAAAATAAAATCGCCGGGGCGGCCGAGTCGTCGACCCCCGAAACGTCCGACGTCACCCCCCGGGGCCCGGGTTGGAAAACCGTCCCGACGGATGCCGGGCGGCACCCCGACGGGGAAGTCAGGGGAGGGTTCGAGGCGGGTTTGCCGGCGTGCGCGCGGCCTGACGATCGGCCGGAAAGGCTGCCCCGGTCCGCGACGTTTGGCGTTTTCGCGCGATGAAGCCCTTTGACCGGGAGACCTTGGCCGCTTCCGGGATCGGAAACCCGGAGACCCTTCGTCTCCCGAGCCAAAGGTCCGACCGGTCCGGAGGTCGAAAAAAGGCACGCGGTGGCCACTCGTTCGAAGCTTGCCCAGGAAACGGGAAGCGGAAGGGAAAAACCGAAAAACGGATTCGCCGACCTCAATCCCGGGATGGGTTTCGGGTCGGACGGTCACCGTCGGGGGAGTCGCCGTTCTCCGGAAGCCCTTCCGCGGTTCGGTGGGCTGACGCGGCGGGAGGAAAAAGACCCGCGCGGGTTCAAAATCCGACCGGAAGAGCGGTGGCGATTAAACCGGACCCCGCGGGGTTTTCCGTGAACACAAAATGAAAGTGACCTTTTGTGTTGATTCTTTGCGTTTCGGATCCATTTTTATCCGCCGGGGTATCAAAATTAATTTTTTTTAACTACATTTATTTCTAACCACATTTTTTTTGACAACATTCGGAAAAGCTGACCCGGAAATGGTTTCCGATCCATCGCCAAGAATCGGGATGCGCGCGTCCGGGGTTACAATCGCCATAAGATGGTCATAATGGGAAATGGAGCGCGAAAAAAAATGTTGACGTATAACACAAAACCGTCACATCACAAAAAAGCCCTCAAAAAAGTGAGAATTTAAAAAAAAGGTCAAAAACCCCTTGACACCTGTCCGAGGATTTGACATAATCGTCCGTGACCAAGAGATTACAGGCCGAAATGGTTCAGGGGATTCGCATTTGGAAAATCATGACTCGGATCCTCGAAAAATGGTCGGTTGTTCGCGCATTCCGTGTTTCAACCGGCCGCGATTCATCATAATCTCAATCTTTCCCCCGCGATTATTAATATCTTTTACCCATCATGGTCCGACGTCTTTGTCGAACAAAGTTCGTCGCCTTGGCGGTTAATATTAAATTCTTAATCAGAGATAAGATAATAATTTATTCCGATGAACACGAAAATACCCAAATCATTCCGCGTCGACGGGCCTTGTGACCCGTTGAAGCATTACACGCTGCCTGCCTTGTCAAGACTTCCGCACCTCATGAACCTGACAGAAGACGGACACTATTTCGCCATTCAAGCCCCGCCTCGGTCCGGAAAGACGACAATCGCCAAACACTTGGAGGCAATGATAAACGAGGAAGGCCACCATTACGCTCTGTATTGCGACTTGGAAGGTCTTCTTGGCGTCAGCGACGAATCGGAAGCCATGCATCGAATAGTCGATCGTTTATTTGAAGCATTGTCGGCTTCAAAACTCGAGACATTGAGGAACCTCGCTTCCGTAATTTCCAAAGAAAAAGTGATAGAAGATAATTTCGGTTACGATATGGACCTCGTCACGGAGACGCTGAGATTGGCATGCAAAAGTCTGAACAAAGACTTGGTTGTTTTATTCGATGAGACAGACTCGCTGTCGGATGTTCCTTTTTTCATGTTTTTGCATCAACTCAAGTTCGGACACGAAGAAAAGTATCAGATACCTTTCCCTCTCTGCGCGGTCCTTATCGGCGAGAGGTTCCAAAGGGACCACAAGATCGGTGACGGAACGAGTTTCGAATACCTCAGGATGACAAGGCCGTTGCGTTTCATACGCGAGATCTTAACCTTATCGGATTTTACCAAGGCCGAGGTAAATGACCTCTACGCCCGCCATATCGACGCCACGGGCCAAATCTTTCATGACGAAGCCGTCGAAAGGGCGTTCTACTGGAGCGCGGGACAACCATGGCTGATCAACGCCTTGGCCTCCGAGGCGGTTGAGAACATATTGAACAACGATGTCGATTCTCCGGTAACGGCCGAAATCATGGACATTGCCGCCCGAAATATAATTATG
>JAITKT010000216.1 GCA_031278225.1 Deltaproteobacteria bacterium | reverse complement strand
ATCCCCATGCTCCCGACGACCTCTTTCGCGAGCTCGACCTGCACCACGCTGTTCTGTTCCCCGGCGTTGTAGATGATCCCCAGTTTTTTCAGGTCGGGCTGAACTTCCTTAATCAGGAGCAGCTGGGCCACCACGGGGTTCATGTCCGTGGTTCCGGTGATGTTCCCCCCGGGTTCGGCGAGGCTCTTCACCAGTCCCGCGGTCACGGGGTCGGTCACGGCCGTGAAGAGAATGGGAATGTCCTTGACCTTCTGGGCGGTTATTTGGGCGCTCGGGGTCGCCACCGCGAGGATCAGGTCCGGCTTCTCGTCCATGATCGCGTTGACTATCTGGGTGACGGTGGGCATGTTGGCCTGGGCGTTGTGCTCCCTGTATTCGACCTTGACGCCGCTCTCCCTCAGCTGGTCCTTGAATCCCCGAATGGAGGCGTTGAGCGAGGGGTGCTCCACGTACTGGTTTATGGAGATCGCGAATTCGTCCTGGGCGAAAAGGACGCCGGATCCGGAAAAACCGAGAGTCGCCGCGAATGCGAACGTCAAAGCGAGTGTCGCGAGAAATCTTGTCATGGTGTTTTTCACCCGTCGGCGCGGCCGGCGGGACCTCCCTGGATGTCAATTCGGATTTTTGGACGGGCCGCGAAAAAAAAGGAAAAAACCCCGGAAAACGGCGGAAAGGCGATAACGTCGGGGGAAATGGCCCGAAAAAAGCCAAAAACGACCGGACGTGCCGGTCGCGCTTTTTCGGGGGACCCGTTTTTCGGATTTCCAAGGGAAAACCCGGGATTTCGGGCCCGCCGACGCGGCCCCCGAACCCGCGCCGATCCGGGCGGACCGCGAAAAACAATAGGGAATATAGCCCTTTTCGGCACGAAAAGTCAACAAAATCCCCATGGGAAAGGGCTTCCCGGGGGTCGCGGGCGCGGTCTTTCCGGAACGGGGTTTCGGGGACCTTCCGGCTCCCGGGGAGAGGGAATTTCCCGGGCTGAAAGGGGAGCTTCGGGGACTTTCGGGCGGCCTCGGGGGAAAGGGCCGCGACGGCCGGGGGAGATCGGGAAAAAAGGGAAAAGCCCGGGCACCGGCGGGGAAAAACGGAAAAAAGGAAGCCGGGGCGCCCCCCCCCCCGCGGTGTCGGGGGGCGCCCCGGCCCGGACGCGCGGAGAATCGCCGCGACCGCCGAAACCGCCGAAACGGCGAACTTCGAGCGTCAAGCGTCAAAAGGCTATTTCGTTATGTTTTCGGTGGCCTTCGCCAAGACCGATTCGGGGATGGCGAGTCCTATGGAGGTCGCGTAGGCGGTGTTGACGATGAGGTCGTGGGCGACCTGTTTCTCGACCGGGATGGACTCCGCGGGGACCCCGTCCTTCAGGATCTTCGCGGCGATTCTCCCCGTCTGGCGGCCGAGCTCGTAATAATCGATGGTGAGGGAGGCCACCCCTCCCTTCCGGATGGTGTCGGAATCGGCGGCGTAGATGGGGATCTTGTTGTCGGAGCTCACCTTTTCGATGGCGGGGAGGGCCCCGATCACCGTGTTGTCCCTGGGAAGATAGAAGGCGTCGACTTTACCGACGAGGCTCCGGGCCGCCCCCGAGACGTCCCCCGCGGTTTCGGCGACTCCGTCGATTATGCTGATGCCCAGGCTCTTTTCCATCATCTTGGCCAGGTTCACCTCGACGGAGCTGTTGATTTCCTTGGGATTGTAAATCACTCCGAGGTTTTTGAGGTCGGGCTGGATCTCGAGGACGGTCAGGAGCTGCTCCGCCACGGAAGTCATGTCCGTGGTCCCGGTCACGTTGGCGTGGGGCGGGGCCAGGGAGGGGACCAGACCCGAGGTGACGGGGTCGGTGACCGCCATGAAGACCAGGGGGATGTCCTTTATGGCCCTGTAAGTCGCCTGGGCGCTGGGCGTGGCGACGGCCAAAACGAGGTTTGGTTTTTCCGCGGCCATGGCCTCCACTATGCCGCCAAGGGCCGCGAGGTCGTTTTTGGCGTTGTGTTCCTTGTAGGTGACCTTAAGGCCGCTTTCCAAAAGCTGGTCCTTGAAACCCTTCACCGCGTCGTTCAGGGTCGGGTGCTCGGTGAACTGATTCACCGAAATGACGTATTCCTGGGCGGAAAGGACGACCGCCGGGCCCGCCAGGAGGGCGAGGGCGAGGGTCGCGACGAAGACGAAATTGAGTCTTGACATGTTTTTTCTCCGGTAAAACGCGAGCTTTCGAAGCCTCCCGAATTTTTTGATGTTTTGTGAATGACGGAAATCGAAAACGTTGAAAAACTTCGACCCGTTTGAAACGCGAATGACGCGAAACCGTCGAAAAACAAAGAGAACGAAAGCCGCGTCGTCCGCGGTGGCCGCGGTGAACGCCCAAGCGTTTCCGGGGAAAGGCCGCGGAAAAACGACGGGAAAAATCGAAAAGCGACGAAAAAAAGGAAAAGCGACGAAAAAATCGTGAAAAGAACGAAAAAAAATCGGAAAAGGATCGAAAAAAACGAAAAACGAACGCGACGCTCCGGGAATCCTCCCGGAAGCGCCTCCCGCGCGCGGCGGGATTGACGGTGACTCATGTCTTGATTCGCCTCGCGACGTCGCGTTATTACCGCGAAAAATCCCGAACGGGCCGGTGACGGGACTGTTTTCTGGTCGACTGAATGTGGAGATTAAAACCCTTTCGGGAATCAAAGTCAAGCGCGCCCCGGGCCCCGCGGGGCGGGATCCGGGACACCGGGGCGCGAATGGAGCCTCGGGGGCGGAAGAAGCGGAAAACGGGGAGGCGCGGCGGGGACGGGAAAGAGCGGAAAAGAGCGGGAAGGAGCGGAAGGGAGCGGAAAAGGCGGAAAACGGGAAAGAAGCGGGGGAAGCGGGCCGTCACTGACGGATGTAGGAGAAGAGATAGAGACCCAGAAGGAGGAAGAAGCAGTTGGGGAGCCAGGCCGCGACGAAGGGGGGAAGGAGTCCGGCGTAGCCTATGGTGCGGGAAACCTCAAGGAAAACCATGTAAAGGAAGGAAAGGATAAGGCCCGGGATGAGGCCCATGGCTATGCTTCCTCCCTTTTCCCTCCAAAAGCCTATGGGGAGCCCCACCATGATCACGATCAAGGTGATGAAGGGCCTCGAGAACTTGAACTGCAAATCCACGAGCTGCCTCACGGGGTTGAAGCCCTCGGCCCGGAGAAGCCCGATGTTGTCGCGGAGGGCCCACACGTCCAGCTCGTCGCTGTTTATATCCCGGTGGAAGCCCAGGCCCGGGGGAGGGGCGGGGATGTCGGGGAGGAAGAGTTCCCTGGCCCTCTCGAGGGTGAGCCGGCGATAGCCGTCCTCGTCGAGGTTTTGGTAGGTTTTGGATTCGGTGTTGGCGAGGGTCACCCCGAACTCGGAAAAAACCGCCCTCTCGGCCTCGATCCTCTTTTCGAGTTTGAGGTCGTCGTCGAAGAGGAGCATGGAAACCCCCCTCGCCTCCGAGGTGTCCTCGTCGTAGGAGTCGAAATGTTCGAGAAGCCTCACGTCCCTTATCCAGATGTCTTTCAAGACCGCCCTCGCGATGTCCGGTCTTTTGTTTCGGACGAGACCGTCCCAGATCTCGTTCGTGATGATCGAGGTCCTGGGGGTAACGACGTTTCCCAGGGCGAAGGCCAGGGCCGAGAGCAGCAAGGCCGAAAAGACGAAGGGCGCGGAAAGCCTCCAGAGGGAGATTCCGGAACCCTTGAAGGCCACTATCTCCGAGTTCCTGGAAAGGATTACCAAGGTTATGAGGACCGAGGTGAGGGCCGCGGACACCATGATGCCGCCCACCCTCTTGCGGTTCTCCGGCCTGGCGGAATGCCACATGGCGATGGCTGCGGCAGGGAGGCCCCACATCTTGGTGAGGAAGCCTCCGGAGAGGATCCCTGCCGTGGGGTCGCCCGCGAAGAAGCGGTTGATGTCCCCGTGGATGACCACGTTGGAGCCCGGGGCCACATAGGAGCCTATCTCGAAGAAGAAGGGGACGTTCCAGGCGTGGTGCAGGCCGAAGGGCAGGAGCAGCCTCTCGATGAAGCCGTAGACCACCCCGGCCATGGTCGGGTTGGAGTATGCGGCCCAGTTGGAGAACATCGTTATGAGCTTCTGCACCGGCGGCCAGAGGTAGCTCAGGCCCACCCCCAGGACTATGGCGCACAGCCCCGTGATGATGGGGACGAAGCGCTTCCCCGCGAAGAACGCCAGGTAGCTGGGGAGCTCTATGCGGTAGAAGCGGTTGAAGAGGTAGGCGCCCATGCCCCCGACGATGATGCCGCCGAAGACCCCTGTGTCGATGCTCATGAGCCCCACGATGTTCTGGAGCTGCCTGGACTCCGGATCCGGATC
>JAITKT010000214.1 GCA_031278225.1 Deltaproteobacteria bacterium | reverse complement strand
TCAAGGTGACCGGGAACGCTCAGAATCAATACCTGGTCGCGCGACTGGAGGACGCCAACCCCGTGACGCCTTCCACCCCCACACCCGATCCGCCTCCCGCGCCCACCCCGGTCGTGCCGACGCCGACGCCCGAGCCGACCCCGGATCCCGAGCCCCATCCCGATCCGGTGCCGACGCCCGACCCGGACACTCCCACTCCACCCACTCCTCCCACTCCTCCCACTCCACCCACTCCTTCGCCGTATCCGCCGGCTCCGGTTCCGCCGACGCCCGATCCTCCGGAGCCGACTCCTCCGGCCCCCTCCTACGCGCCGGACATCGACATCATTCCCGAGGGTCATTTGGCGGCCATCGCCTACGCTGCCCACGTGGGTACCTGGCTCCCGGACCACAGCTATCAGCAGGCCGACTTCGCGATTAAGACCGACGACGCGTGGCAGGTCTACTACGGGGCCGACGGCTCGTACTTCTGGCTGGACAACGAAGCCAATCTCGAGATGCAGGGCGTGACCATGCTCTTGGGCATCGCGAGGAAGATTACCCACGACGGCGGCTCGAAGAGCCTTTTCGGGCTTTACGCCGAGGGCGGTTGGATGGAGTATTACGTGGACGGCGATTTCCAAACCCCCGACGTCGTGACCGCCGAGCCCGTGGAGGTCTTCGGAATCGGAAGATTGAGGTCCATCGGGGGCGGGATTCTCGCCCGCCACACCATGAAGAACAATCTCCGTTTCGAGGGTTCTTTGAGGGCGGGGAACATCAAGAACAAGTTCCACGCCAAAAACTTCTATTTCAACGACAAGACGACCCTGGTCCGCTACGAATACTCCGCGCCTTATGTCGGAGCCCATCTGGGAGTCGCGTACCAAAAAGATTTAAACGAAGTGTCGAGGGTCGACTTCCTGGGGAGGTTCTTCTGGAACCACATCAAAGCCCTGAACGTGGACATCTCCGGAAAGGACACCGTCACCTTTGACGCCACCAATTCCAACAGACTCCGCGGCGGTTTGAGGTACACGAGGGACACGACCCCGAGGTTCTCCTGGTACGGGGGCGTTTACGCGGATTACGAGTTCTCCGGCAAATCCCACGCCCATTCCGAGCACGTGGACTTCAGGACGCCCGACCTGAAGGGCTTCACGGCCGTCGGGGAAGTCGGCGGAATCGGCCGCTTCAAGAACCATGAGAACATCTCCATAGAATTCGGCGTCCAGGGCTACGCGGGCAAGTACCAAGGCATCACCGGCGGCTTCCGCGCGGGCGTGGAATTCTGACGAAAGCATTATTTCCCCGGCGAAACGTTTCGCTGACCGGCGGGCCCTCGAAAGCGATTCTTTCGGGGGCCCGCTTTTATTCGGGAAATCCGCGCGTCGGCGCCGTTTTCGCCGCGAACGCGACGCCCGCGCGCGACTCCGAAAAATTTCAAAAAAATAAAACGGCGGAGTGACCTTTGGCGTTTCGGACGTTTTTCGGGGTTGGGACGTTTCGACGACGCGGGCCGGACCCGCGAAATTCTCGCGATTTCGGTGGTTCGCGGCGCCTAACGACGCGGAAACAATGGGATGCTCTCGAGTGTCCGTCCCGGACGTTCGAATCATGGTTTTTCGCCCCGCAATCGTCACGAAATCAAGGGTTTGACCCCGGGATTGTCGCGGCGGACGGAGGCGGGTCGGGAATCGGCCCGAATCGGGTCAGTCCGGACAAAAACCCCCGGGACTCCGCTTTCGAAGCCGGAGCTTTGTCAAAGGACCGGCCGCGACCGGGCCGGGGAAAGCTCCCGTGTCTTCGAACAAGGCTCACCGGAAATCCGGCCAGGCTTTACAAAGATTCGGCGAGTCAATATAATGGTATAATAATCCGGTCCCCTCGGGCTCTTGACGGAAGGGCGTTTCGCCTCATTCGGGCCCTTGTCGCGAGCGTTTCCCGCGTCGCGTTTTTTGTCTTGACCGAATGACCGGGATCGGGTCCGGACCGGCCGGATTTCGCCTTCGCGGGCGTTTTCGCGATTTTCCGGCGCCGGTCTTGTCCCCGTTTTGTCTCATGGTCCGAAAAACCTTGATTTTACGGTTTTTTTGATTCGAACAATGCTTTTTGAAGCCATTCGTTCCGATTTTCGGAGCCATTCCCCCGCCGGTTTCGTTTTGTCCGACGGGGACGACCATGATTCGACCGAGGTTCCGGGGGTCGCGTTCGATCTTTCTTTTCACCTGGAGGAAGGTTATGGCTGAGGACAAGTTGCGGGAAGGAATTTACCTGCAGACCAAAAAAAGCACCATCGGCACCGGCAGCACCGCCAAACACACGGAATACCGCAACTTTTGGGTCACCCTGAGCGTGGGCGAGACCCACGTGGACATGATCCTCCTCGACGACGCCTTTTCCCTGACCGGAATACGGGAGAAGTTCGCGCTGGACGAGCTCTCCGGGGTCAACTGGCTTTTCGTCGAACAGGGGGAAAAGAAGTACGCCCAGCTGAAACCCAAGCTCACCAACATCCTGAATCCCCAACCCAAGAAGGCCCCCGCCCCGCCCGCCAAACCCAAGGCCAACCCCGCCGGCGTTTTCGGTCCCCCGCAACCCAAGACCACCTCCGCCTCCAAATCGACCGGGGTCAAAAAGGGGAGCTGGTGGGAGAAGTAGATGCCCCCCCTCCACACCCACGAGTTCGCGGAAACCTGGACCGGCCTCCTGGCGGAAGGATTTGACCGCGAAACCGACCTCGCGACCTTGCGGGTTTACCTGCAGAAGTTCTCGGACGACACCCTCACCGAACGCCTTCTCCCCCGTTTGAGCGAAGAAGAGATAAAGACCTTCTTCAAACTCATCGACCTCACCTTAAGACGTCACCTCAGCCACGAAGAATATCACGAGCTCTTCCTGAAGAAGAATCCCGGCGGCTCCCGTCAAGCCTGACGGCCGTCTCCCGAAGGTCCGGCGCCTCGGGAGCGTCGGGAAAACCCTTCGCGAACCATCGAGGGCGGTTTTTTTCGCGTTTCCCGCGGAAAAACGGTTTTAAATATTTTCAAAATATTTTTTCGCTCCGGCGAAAAATTTTCGCGACCGTTTTTCGCCATCCGCTTTTTTCCCCCTCGTCTGAAACATCGACCGCGACGGCGGTTCATCACCCGATCTTTTCCATTCGTCACGGCGGACACCACGAAATGCACCAAGCGACGTCAATTCCGGTTTTGAAGTTTTTGTCCCTCTTTTCCCTCATCGCGCTCTTTTCGCTCTGTTCGGGATGCTCCCCCGTCCTCGGAGACCCCGGGGCGGCCGCGAAACGGGCCGAGCCCGCGGAGGTCACTTTGGCGGTCATTCCCCCGGTCGCGGACAGGGGCTCCCCCGCGAGGGCAATCGTCCGGGGACTCGGGCCCGACGCCGAAATCGCGGGGGTTTTCGACGGGAAGCCCGTTTTCTTCTTCCCGACGAAAAACGGGCACGCGGGTCTCTTCGGGGCCGACATAATGATCGAACTCGGGGAGCATCTTCTCAAAGTCGCTTACGAGGCCGACGGGCAAACGGGGAGCTTCGAGGTTCCGGTTCGGGTCGCGGACAGGGACTACGGCACGAGGGACATCAAGGTGCCCGTTTCCCAGGTGCGGCTGTCCCAAGCGGACCAAGAAAGGGCCGCGAGGGAAAAGGTCCTGACGGACAGGGCCCTCGCGACGGTCAGTCCCGAAAAGCTCTGGAAGGGGGAGTTCCTGGAGCCGGTCGACGCCTCCATAAACAGTTCCTTCGGGAGAAAGACCCGCATGAACGGGGTCTTGAGCCCCAGGCCCCACGCCGGGGCGGATTACCTCGCGAAGGAAGGGACCCCGGTCAGGGCCCCGGCCGACGGGGTCGTGATCCTCGCGGGGGATCACTTTTTTTCGGGGAAGGCCATTTACATGGACCACGGGCAGGGCCTGATAAGCATGTATTTCCATCTCTCGGAGATCCTGGTGAAGGAAGGGGACGTCATCCGCAAGGGACAGAGCCCCATCGGTCTCGTGGGAAAGACGGGGAGGGTGACGGGAGCGCATCTCCACTACGGGGTTTACCTGAACGGGGCGCGAATAGATCCGTCCGCGTTCAGGAAGATGACCGCGAGCCTGGAGGACTGAGGGGGCGCCCGCCTTCCGGGTTCCGGACGAAACAAGCCGAAACGAACTCAAACGGGCGCGGAAAAAGCCCCCGGGTCTTTGGCGGACCCGGGGGCTTTTTTCGTTCGACGGGGTTTTCGCCCTCACCTGAAATGGCAGGCCGTCCCGCGTCCGGGAGAGTCTTCCCGGAAGGGGGGAAGACTCGTTCGGCAGACTTCCGCGGCTTCCGGGCAGCGGGGCCGGAAGGGGCAGCCCTCCGGGGGATTTTTGGGGTCCGGGGGTTCCCCCTCGAGAATCAATCCCGTTTTGGAATCTTCGTCGTACTCGGCGGAGGCCCAGAGGGCCTTCACGTAGGGGTGGTGGTCGATCTTTCCCAGGAGTTCCCTCGGGATGACCTCCATCAAAAGCCCCCCGTACATGATGGCTATCCTTTGCGCTATCAGGGAAACCAGGGCGAGGTCGTGGCTGATGATGACGAGGGTGAGGCCCCTTTCTTTTTTTTCCTCGAGAAGGAGGTTTATGATCTGGGCCTGCACCGAAACGTCCAGGGCGGAGGCGGGCTCGTCGGCTATGAGGATCTCCGGGTTCAGGGAAAGGGCCCTCGCGAGCGACAACCTCTGTCTCTGGCCCCCGGAAAACTGATGGGGATATCTCGTCGCGAAGGAAGGGTCGAGACCCACCTCCCGCATGAGTTCCCGGACCCTTTCGGCCCTTTCCCGGGCGTTTCCGAGCTTGTGGATGACGAGGCCCTCGGAGAGGGTCTTGAAGGCGTTTTTCCTCGGGTTCAGGGAGGAGGCCGGGTCCTGAAACATGTACTGGACCTTGCGGAAGAAGGCGAATCTTTCTTTCTTGTCGAATGTCCCCGTGTCTTTTCCCGCGAAGAGAATTTTCCCCCCGTCCGGCTTGTGGAGGTTTCCGAAGAGCCTCCCCAGGGTGGATT
>JAITKT010000198.1 GCA_031278225.1 Deltaproteobacteria bacterium | reverse complement strand
AGGCGGGTTTCGCCCGGGTGACCCTCGTCACCAACGTCCAAAAGGGGACCGCGGACGCCGCCGCGACCCCGACCGATTTGACCGGGGCGGGAGCCGCCCCCGCCGGAACCCCCGGCGCGGCGCCCGCGGGCTCACCCGCGGCTTCCCCGCCCCCGGCCGCGGCCCCGGCCCCGGTTTCCGCCCCGGCGGCCTCGGCCCAACCCGCCGCCCCGGGAATCTGACGACCCCCCGAACGCGGGGGCCCGGGCCGGACGGACCGAACGTCCCGCGGGCGTCCGCTTGTCCGATGTCGCGCGAATCTTGCCGAAAACCCGTCGGCTCTTTCCCGACGCCGTCCGAACGGGCGCGGGCTTCTTTCCTCTTTCGCGTCAATGTTTTAAAATGACGGCGTCAACAAGTTCGGATCGAACGCATCCGTCCGCCTCACTCCATCCACGGACGGGCAACCAAAAACTTCACCCTTTCGACCGCGCCCCCGAATTTCCGAGAGCGGTTCCCGAAAACGCCGGCCCGAAGCCCGCGGGGAACGACGCCCGGAAGCCCGGAAAGGGGGCCCGAACCCCGCGAAAGGCCGGAAGGACGAACCCAATCGAGGTTTTGGTTTCTTAAATGGATGAGTATCACCGCACAATTCCCGACTTCGAATCGGCGGCCTTCAAAAAGGCCCTGATAGCCGCGATCGTTCTTCACGCGGCCATAATCGTCTTCATAGTCATGCCGAGGGCCGAGGAAGAGTTCAGGCCCTTGGCCGTGATGGAATTCGACGTGTACGACCCCTTGGGCGGTGAACCCGGGGGAGTGGACGAGGAACCCTTCGAGGAACCGGAGCCCGAGCCGGAACCCGAACCGGAACCGGAGCCCGAATTCGAGGAGGAGCCCCCGGAATTCATCGAAAGCGTGGCCGAGGAAGCGGAGGTCATCGCGCCCCCGCCGCCTCCCCCGGAAGAAAAACCCAAACCCAAGCCCCAACCCCCGAAGCCCAAGCCCAAACCCCAGGTGGCCCAAGCTCCCGCCCCGGGACCCCCGGGTCCTCCGGGACCGGGTCAGGGCGGCTCCGGCGGAGGCACCGGCCGCGGCAACGCCAACGCCCTCGGCGCCTACAAGGCCAAGGTCCAGAGAAAACTCGAGCGCTACAAGAAATACCCGCCCCGGGCCCGTTCGGAAAGGCAGGAGGGCATAGCCACGGTGAGGTTCACCATAAACCGCGGCGGTCAGGTGGTGGGCTTCGAGCTCCTGAAGAGCTCCGGCCATCCCATCCTGGACGACGAGGTCGCGGCCCTGCTCCGCAGGGTCAACCCCTTCCCGGACATCCCCCCGGAGATCCCGGACAGCACCATAACCCTGACCGCCCCGATCCAGTTCGCCCTGCGCTAGACGCGGGGGTCCGGGAAGCGAAAATTCGAGGTCAAAAAAAGCCCCGC
The DNA here is from genome assembly GCA_031278225.1 of Deltaproteobacteria bacterium. Lineage (GTDB taxonomy): Bacteria > Desulfobacterota > Desulfarculia > Adiutricales > Adiutricaceae > JAITII01. The sequence continues at coordinate 3,767 of JAITKT010000198.1, read as the reverse complement.
CATTGCCGGACGGGGCTTTTTCTTTGTCCTGTCTTTGTCTTTGCCCTTTGGCTTTCCCCGGGGCTCCCCCGAAGCTCCCCCGGAACCCGCGGTCAGGTCCGGCCCCCCCCCCCGGGGGAGGGGCGTTCGGGACGCTCCGGTCGCGGCCGCGCCGGTCCGGTCGCGACGGTCCGGGAGGGGCGGTTCGGTCGGAAAAGGGAGAGAGGGGGGCCGCGGCCCCCGCTCTCTTCATCCGTCTCTTTCCGCCTCTTTCAGCAGGTCGTGTAACCGCACTTGTCGCATTTGCGGCAGGAGCCTTCCCTGCGCAGGGAGAGCTTCTGGCACTCGGGGCAGAGGTCGTAGTTGCCGCGGTCCCGGGGGACGGGAACGGGTTGGCCCTTCTCGAGGAACTCCTTCCTCTGTTTCATGAGAAGGCCTATGGCCTGGGGGAGGCTGTTCCCGACGATGGGGGCCTCGCTCATGTTGGTTTTGACTATGACCCTCTGGTCCATCTTGACCTTGCACAGCACCTTGACCAGGGGGTCGAAGAGGAAGGGGGCCTTCCTTAAGGATACCGAGAGGATCATGCCGAAGGCCGTGAAGATGGCGTTGATGTCGGCCCCCACGTCCCCGGCCGAGACGAAGACCTCCCTTATGTTGTTGTTTCCGTCATGGGAGAGGCTTATGTGGGCGGAGAGGGAAGAGGACTTGGCCTTGTAGATCCGGGCGGGCCTGTCGTCCCCGACGTCGTCGAAGTCCATGTCTTTCAAAAGGCTTCGGGGAAAACCGTTTTTGGGTTCGATGGCCCGGTCGGCGCGGTCGGCCCCGTCGCCGCCGGGGTGGGGGGAAGAGCCAGCGGCCGCGGCGGCGGCGGCCTCGGGGGATTCGAGTTTCCCGCCTTCCTTCCCTTCTTCCTTTTCTTCCGCCTCGGGCTTGGAGACGGAAAGCACGCCCTCGAGGCTGGAGTCCCGGTAAACCGTGAAACCCTTGAGGCGCATGTCCCTGGAACGGAGGATGAGCTTTTTCACGTCCTCCACCGTGGCCGAGGCCGGGAGGTTCACGGTCTTGGAGACTCCCGTGTGGTTGTGTCTCTGGAAGGCGGCGAGCATGTTCAGCTGGTCGGCCGGGGGGAGTTTCAGGGCGGTCTGGGCCTCGGCCCTCTCCCGGAACTCGGGGTGCTTTTCGAAGAGGTCCGCGAGTTCCGCGGGCTTGAGCGTGAAGGTGAGCCAGCCGGCCTTGGGGTCCCTAACCCTTCTGTCCACGGAAAGGGCGAAGAAGGGTTCTATTCCGGTGTCGATGTTTCGCAAGAAGGTCGAAACGCTTCCCGTGGGGGCCTGGCTGGTGGTGAGGCAGTTGTAAAAACCGCCCTTCTCCCCGACCCTTCTCGCGAGGTCCCCGATGATGGGAAAGGTGTCCTCCTCCATCCCCGCGATCCCGAAGGTTTCCCGGAGCTCCTCCAAGTGGGTTTCCCAGTAGGGGGCGTTGGGGTAAACGTGACCCGCGACTTCCGAGAGCCTCGCGGACATGGTGAGGGTCCCGAGGGTCAGGGCGGCCTGGGTGCCCAGGGCGAATTCGGTCGCCTCGGGGGAACCGTAGGCCGCGAGCCCGAAGCGGGAGAGAAGGAGGGCCGTGTGGAAACCGGAGAGCCCCACCCCCACGGGCTTCATGGCCTTGGTCTTTTCCCTTATCTCGGGGAGGGGGTAGCCCTCGTCGAAATCGAGGATGAGGGAGCCGAGATAGGCCGCGAGGCCGGCCCTTCTTCCCAGGACCTTCCAGAACTGTCTCGAGAAGAGCCGGCTCCATTCCCCCGAATCCTTCGCGGGAGAATGACCTTTCGAGATCAGATCGTCGAAGGTTATCCTCGCCAAACGGGCCGCGTTGACGGTCACGAGGTTGCAGGCGGTTTTCGCGGAGGCGAGGTACTCCCCGCAGGGGTTCGAGAACCTGGGCTCGTCCTCCTCCCGCAGGGGGGAGAACTTCAGCATGTTGTCCACGAAGAGGAGGCCCGGGTCCCCCGTGGCCCACATGTTTCCGGCCACGAGGTCTATGAGGTCCTCCCTCTCCCAGAAATCCCCGAAGACGTTCACGGAGATGTTCATGTTGGAGAGATGGGGGCTCTGGGGGGGCCTTTCGGAGGGGGGAAGGCTTTGTATGAACCCGTTCAGCTTGGCGTTGAAGTTCTTGGCCTCGACGAAGTCCTTGATGTCCGGGTGGTTCCAGTCCATCTGGACCAGAAGGGCCCCCCTTCTCCTTCCGCCCTGGTTGGTGGTCCCGGTCACCGCGTCGAAGTCCGGAAGAAACCCGACCGGACCCGAGGCCATTCCCTGCCCCCGATCCACGGGGGAGCCCTTGGGCCGGAGTTTGGATATGTCTATCCCCGCCCCTCCCCCGGCCATGTATATGACCCGCATTTCGCGGCGGATCTCCTCGATCTCGTTCAGGCTGTCCCCGACGTAGCCCAGGGGGTAGCAGGAAAAGTACCCGTGCCTCCTCGTGTGGGGGTTCCCGAAGGACATGATTAGGGGGGAGGCGGGTATGAGATGCCCGGCCATGAGGGCCTCGGCGAGGTCCTCGATGAGGTCTTCGTCCCTTATGGGACTTTCCGCGGTCTTGAGTTTGGGGATGACCCTTTTGACGAGCACATCCCGGTAATTCTTCTCCAGGGCCTCCCCGGTTTCGGGGTCCCGCACCGCGTAGCGCGAACCCGTCAAATATTCGTCCATCGCGTCCCAGTCCCTCTCGATCCGGCGGAGGTCCGGGCTTTCCTTCTGACGATCGTCCATGAGCAAACTCTCTCTCCCCTTCGCGAAGAGGAATCGCGGAGCGAGTTGAAAAAAAGAAAAAAAAAAGAAAAAGAAAAAAGAAGAAAAAAAGAAAAAAGAAGAAAAAGGAAAAAATAAAAAAAAAAAAAAAGATGAAAAAAATAAAAAAGAAGAGAAAGAAAAATCGAAAAAGAGAAACGAAAGAAAAAAACCGATGACGACGACACGAGACAAAAAACCCGCGGGAACCGAAAAAAGCCTTCGCGCGGGTGTGATTCCAAAATAATGGAGGGGAGTGAGAAAGACGGAGCGGGAAAGACCGAACCGGAAAAACGGAGCCGGAAACGGCCCCGGGACCGGTTTCCCGCCCGCGTCGTCGGGACGAACCCCCGACGACGCGGGCGGGAATTTGAAAATCAAGGCGGCGCCGGCAGAGCCGGTGACTTCCCGTCGTCGCCAATCAATATATAGCGTTCAAATTGAAATTGCAAGTTTGAACGCCCTTTCCGGTTTTCTTCCCCGCGCCCCTTTTCCCTCCCCTTCCCCGCCCCATACCGGCCCATTTCCGACCCTTTCCGGACCCCGGAAAGCCCCTTCACTCGACCGAAATCCGGACCCCGGAGATCTCCCGGGAAATCCTTCCGAGATCCCCCGGGGAATCCCCCGCGCGTCCGATTCCCCGTCCGATTGCCCGGCTTAACCGGCCCGGGGCATGTGTGCTAAGATGATTCGTCGGGCGCCGGGGAAGCCCGACCGGCCCCGGGGGAACCCGGAAAGAAAGGTTTTCGGGAAAAGATCGGGGAAAGTTTCGGGAAAGACGGGGGAAAGATCCCCTCCGCCCTCCCCCGGGCGACCCCGACCTTCCCCCCGCTCTCCGCGAAGGCCTTTTTTCGAAAACAAAGGGTTTTCCCGGGTCAGGACGCGTTTTTTTCCCCGAAAGCCCTTTTTGACCCCCCCCCCGGAACCCCCCGGGGCATCCTTTGGCCCTCCCATGAACGCCCCGACGCGACTCTTCCGTTCCTTGCC
>JAITKT010000183.1 GCA_031278225.1 Deltaproteobacteria bacterium | reverse complement strand
TCGAGTTTTTGCCCCGACGCGGCCTTGAAAAAATTGAGCTTGCGGACGGAGTCCATGACGTTTTCGAAGATGGCCCCGGTGTCCGGGGTCAAGGGCTTGAGCGCGACCCTTATCATCGGATAATCTTTGGAGTGGATGTCGGGAAGCGCCTGTTGTCCCCCGGAAATCACCGGGCGCGGCGGGGCCGGGGCGGCTTGGGGGACGGGCGCCGGCCGGGACGACTGGGCCTGGGGAGAGGGTCGCGACGTCGGGACGTTTTCGGGGACGTTTTCGGGGACAGCCGCGGGGACGTCGAAGGGAATCGCGCGCGCGGGGGTCGTCGGGGGCGCGGGGGCCGGGAAAAAGCTTTTGGGATCGGAAAAGCGGCGGTAATGAATTTTAAGGATTTTCGCGAGATAATCCGCGACGAGGCGGAAACCCTCCTCCCCGGAAACGGCGGGAACTTTGGTCCCGAGCGCCGTCAATTCGGGGTCTTGGCCGTTCGCGGGCAAAAGCTTTAAATTCCTCACCGCGACGTCGTTCGCTCGCGCGAGCCGGGAATCCCGCGCGGCCGGATCCTTTTCGGTTTCGCGGATCCCGCGTCTCGCCCTCAGGTAACCGGAAACGACGGTCGTGAGGGTCGCGAAAACCCAATCCACCGGAATCGAGGCGTTGGGTTTTATCAGGAAATACAGATCGCTCGCGATTCCGGCGAGCGCCTCGTTTTCCGCCCTCAACCAGGCGTCGTGGTCGACCATCACGTCAATCAGATTTTGAACGGCCGTTTCGAAATCGGTCAATGCTCTCGCCTTGATGCGTCCGGGAGTGAGGGGAGCGGATTGGTTGTCGGGGATCGAATGTCGGGGGAACGGGTGTCGCGGATCAGATGGATAATTTCGGCGCCGGGGGCGGGGGCGGCAATTCGCTCGCGGGGACGATTTCGTTTCCGGCTCCCGAGACGGCGTCGGACACGAGATTCCAGAACTTGGAAAAGGCCTGGCGGTCCATGGTTTCCAAAATGACCACTTCCCCGCAGAACTTCTTCAAGGGTTCGGTTTTGGCCTTGGGGCCGGCGGCGCATCCGATGACCCGGGAAAAACGGCGTTTCCCGAGCTCCGGAATCATGTCCTCGAAAAGCATGGTGTCCGACGGGGAGCCGTCCGTCATGACGACCAGGAAAGGCGGGAAATCCCCCGCGGGGTCGTTCCCGGAACCCCGGCCTCCGAGCCTGACCTCGAGATCGTACCTTTGACACAAGAGACTCAGAGCCTCCCCCAGGTTCGTGGGAGAGGACTCCGGGTCGGGCACTCGGGGGAGTTTGGCCCGTTTCGCCGAGGTGAGGGGCATCAGGAGCCTCGCCTCCCTGTCGAAAGAGATGACCGAGACGTAAACCGCGTTTCCGGGCGCGGCGTCCCGAGTGAGACTCGCGAAGAGGGCCTCGAGGCCGACCTTCACCGACTCCACGGGTTCTCCCCTCATGGAGCCGGAGGTGTCGACGAGAATGTAAACGGGAAGTTTGCGCATGGCGTGTTGACCGGTTCCCGAAGGGCTTTGGCGGTTCCGGACGATCTCGCGTCGCGACCGCGATCATGGCGCGAAATAACCGGGTCATTCGTTTTCGTCGGGGGACGGGATTTTTCCCGATGTCTCCGGAAGCGCCCGGGCGTATGTCCCCTCTCGATCTATCCCCGCGCCTTTTACCCGGGACCCGCGAAAATCCCCGACGGGACTCATCATGTTAAACCCCGGCCCGCGCCGTTGTCAAATTTTCCGATTGTTTCGGTTTTTCCGGAGTCGCGGTCGTCGTCCGGATTTCTTTCCGACCCCCGGGACCCGAAAGACCGGGTCGCCGGGTCCTTCGGGAGTCCGGACGCTTTTTCCGTTTTCTGGACTTTTGCTCCCCGAGTCTTTATATTCGGACAATCGGCGCCGCGACGCGCCCGCCGAAACCCGCGACCGAAAACGTTTCGGATCCCCCGATGTTTGGTGCCCCGCCATGGAAGAAACCCCGAAAAAAACCGGCCCCGTCGATTTTTTGATCCGTCAGCTTTACACCTGTTGCGGCCTGGGACTCATCCCCAAAGCCCCCGGCACCTTCGGGACCCTCATGGGGATTCCCCTTTACTTTCTCGTCTTAAAACTTTGGCCCGGGAACCTTTGGGTTTATCTCGCGGCCGTCGCGATTGTCTTTTTCGTCGGCTGGTGGGCCTGCGAGAGGGCCGAGAAGGACTTCGGGAAACACGACGACAAACGGGTGGTCATAGACGAGGCCTTGGGATACCTGGTGACCATGTTCCCGATCCCCTTCGTTCAACCTTTGCCCCTCGCCTTCGTCTGGGGCTTCCTCCTCTTCCGCTTCTACGACATAGCCAAACCCGGACCCGTGGGCGCGATAGACAGGAAGACCCCCGGGGGTTTGGGAGTCATGGCGGACGACCTCGTGGCGGGGATCTTCGCCTGGGCGACCATGTTCGTCATCGCCCTGGCGGTCGCTTTCTTCCGGGGGGCCCCGGGGGGTTCCTGACCGTCCCCGGCGGCCCTTTTTACGGGGGGGCGCCGCGAACGTTTTTCCCCCGTTTCCCGGGTTCCGGGGTTTTCGGGCCGGATTCGTCCCGATTCGCTTCGATTCGGCCCGATTCGCCGAGCGTCGGCTTTTTCCGGGGGACGGCCCGCCGCCCGGGCGGGGGGGGTTTTTCCGCGGGGAGAAACGAAACCGATCGACACCACATGTGTCAAAGAAAAAAGTTTAAGTCGCCACATCTTGTGTCTCTCGCTTTCGAATCAAGAATCGACGCGATTTCGGCACAAAAAATGCTTGCGAACCCTTTGACACCCGAAAAACCCTTGGCTATAATGTTCCCGGCCGCCGCGTTCGAGGTCGAAATTCCCGCGGCGTTCTCAGGCACACATGTCCCGATTGCGTTTCCTCATACTCTGCCTCCTGGGCGGATTCTTTTTGGTCTTGGGCTTTCTCGTCTGGAACGCCCGGAATTTCCCCGGTTTCCTTCCGGGGAGCTTGAAAGACATGCTTCCGGCCAACGTGGACATGCGTCTCGGCAACCTGGTCTTGAACGAAATAGGGACCGCCGACAGAACCCTGGCCCTCAAGGCCCTGACGGCCAATTACTTCAAAGACAGCAATTATTTCATCCTGAGCGGAATCGACGCCAACATCTTCTCCTCGACCGAGACCGTTTCCGTCAAGGCCGACAACGGACGCTACGAACCGGACCAGAACCTGGTGGTTCTGACCGGGGACGTGAGAACCGCCGACAGCCGGGGCAGAATCCTCACCAGTCCCAGGATCATCCTGAACATGAAACTCGGGACCTTCTCCGGCGTCGAGGCCTTCTGTCTCGAAAACCCCACCATGAGCCTCTCCGGCGAGAGCTTCGAGTACGACTCCAGAAACGGGATCCTGGAAGTCGACGGCCGGGTGAGTCTGACGATCGGAATGGTTCCCTGAGGACGGAACCCATCCGTCGCTTTTCCCCGAAAACAATCCCGTTTTTCGCTTCTCCCGGACCGGACGTTCATGTTTAAACCTCTTTCCGCCATAAGCCTCGCGATTGTAATCGTCCTCTTTTCGGGGACGGCCGCCTTTCCCCGGGAGACCCCGGCCCCGCCCGGAACGTCCGGGACGGCTTCCTCCGGGACCGCGAACGAAACCCCCCGCCTCTCCGGTCCCGTTTCCATCTCGGCCGACCACATGACCGCCGACGACGGAAGGCGCCTCGTCACCTTCACCGGAAGGGTCATAGCCCGCCAGGGGGATCTCGTCATCAGCTGCGACACCATGCGCGTCACCTATCAGCCGGCCGGCGCCTACTCGCCCCCGGCCTCCCCGGGGAACGGGGACGCCAACGGCGGGGACGGGGTCAACGCCGCCGCGACGGACTCCCGGAAAAACGATTCCTCCGAAAGTCTCCTGGCCGGTTACGGCAACGTCACCGGGGGTCAGGAGATAGACAAGGTGGAATGCGAGGGGGCGGTCAAGATCCAGGAGGGCGGGAGACTGGCCGTGGCCGAGAAGGCCCTCTACCTCTCGAGAGCCCTCCCCCGGAGGCTGGTCCTCACCGGGGACGCGAGGGTCTGGCAGGGCGGGAACTCCATCACCGGGCACCAGATAACCTACTATCTCGACGAGAACCGCAGCGTGGTGGACAGCCGGGGAAGCCAAAGGGTCAGGGCCTTTTACGAACGGGGAAGAAACGGAAATTGACCGGACCCTCCCATCTCGCGGCTTCCGCCCTGGTCAAGAGTTACGGCCCCAGGAAGGTGGTGGACGGGGTGAGCGTCTACCTCGGGGTGGGCGAGATCTGCGGTCTATTGGGTCCCAACGGGGCGGGCAAGACGACCACCTTCTACATGCTGGTGGGGCTCATAGCCCCGGACGCGGGGCAGGTCCTTCTGGACGACCACGACCTGACCGACTCCCCCATGTACAAACGGGCCCGTTTGGGACTCACCTACCTTCCCCAGGAACCCTCGGTGTTCCGCAATCTTTCGGTCCGCGACAACGTCATGGCCATCCTCGAGACCCGAAAGCTCTCCTCGAAGGAACGCGAGGAAAAGGCCCTGTCCCTCCTCCGGGACCTGGGCCTCACACATCTCATCTCGAACAAGGCCAACTCCCTTTCCGGAGGGGAAAGAAGACGCCTGGAGATCGCGAGGTCCCTCGCCGTTGACCCGGTGTTCCTCCTGTTCGACGAGCCCTTCGCGGGGATAGACCCCATAGCCGTGGGGGACATCCAAAACCTCATCCGTCAGCTGCGCTTGAAAGGCTTGGGGATTCTCATTTCGGATCACAACGTTCGCGAAACCCTGAACGTTTGCGACAGGGCCTACATCATCAACGAGGGAAGGGTCCTCCGGGAAGGGGTTCCCAAGGAACTGGCGAACGACGAGATGGTGAGACGCATCTACCTGGGGAAGGGTTTTTCCCTCTGAAAAAATTTTTCCGCGGGAGGTTTTTCGAAAAATTTCGTTCCTTTCCGCGTCGTCTCCTTTTCGAGCTTTGCCCGACGCTTTTCGGGAGCTTTTTCTCCCGCCCCGCCCGAATTTTCACTCGCGCGCTTCCCGGGCGTTTCGATTCGTTCGCGTTTCGTTTTCGTTTGGTTTTCGTTTCGTTTCCGTTTCCTTTCCGTTTCCT
>JAITKT010000173.1 GCA_031278225.1 Deltaproteobacteria bacterium | reverse complement strand
CGTTTTGGCCGCGGTCGCCTTCGCGGGTTCGGGCTTCTTCTTTTCGGTTTCCGCCTTCTCTTTCGCGGTGTCGTCCCTGGCCTCTTTCGCGGGCGTCGCGGCCTTGGGCGCGGGAAGTTTTTTTTCCTCTTTTTCGGCCGCCGCCTCCCCGGCCTTCGCGTCTTTCGGGTCCTTCGCGGCCTTCGCGTCGGGCGCCTCTTTCGGGGGCGCGGTTTTTTTCGCGGTCGCGGGGGGAGCGGCCTTCGCGGGGGCCTTCGGGGTGGGCTTCGCGGTCTTGGCGGGGGCGGGCTGGATCTTCGGGGTCGCTTTCGGGGTCATTTTCGGGGTCATCTTCGGGGTCATCTTCGGGGTCATCTTGGGTGTTTTGGGCGCCGCCTCGCGGCCCTTCTCGGGCTTGGGGGGGACCTTTTTCGTTTCCGTTTTCGCGGGCGGTTTGGAAATCGGTTTGGATTTGGCCGGGGCGACGGAAAGCTTCGCGGGCGTTTTCGCGACCTTGGCCGGGGCGTTGGCGGGCGCGGGCGCGGTCTTCGCGGCCGTTGCTTTCGCGGTCTTGTGCGCGGCGGCGGGCTTGGTTCTGGTGATGAGCTTGGCCCCGGCCTTGGGCAGGGCCTTGGGTTTGTAGACGGACTTGGAATTGATCTTGGTTCCGGACTTCAGGGCGGTCTTCCGGGCGGATTCCGACTTCGCGGCGCGGGACTTGGGGGCGGCGGAATCGGTCTTTTTCGCGATCCCGGCGCCCGCCTTGGGAAGGGGCCCGGCTTTGGTTTTCGCGGGCGGGGCGGGGGCCTTGGCCGTCTTTTTCGCCTCGGCCGCGCCGGACTTCCCGGTTTTGCCGCCGTCGGCGTCCTTGGCTTTCGCGTGAATGCTCTTCTCGGACGGAGCCTTTGGCGGCTCCGCGACGTTCGATTTCCTGATCATGTTGATGCCTCTCGCGCCTCGCGAATTCGTTGGCCCGGCGGATCCGGAGCTTCGACGGCCGGGCTCGTTTCGGACTTTCGTCCTTGATGACCTTGGGGTGGGACCGGGATTCGCCCGCCGGGGACGCGTTTGGCGTCGGCGGTTTCGGCTCCCGGAGCGTCGGACGCTAATTTCTGAGGCTGTGGACCGGGGCCGGGACTCGCCCCCCGAGCGCCATGAAGGCCTCCGCCTCGGGGTGGTCCTTCACTTCCATGACGGTCGCGAAACCCAAAAGGCCCCCGTAACTGACGGTGTCCCCCGCCTTTTTCCCGGGGACCGGAATCAGGCGGCAGGCCGTGGTCTTGTGGTTTATGACCCCTATGGCCATCTCGTCGGCGATGATCGCCGCGATCGTGGCCGCTCGGGTGTCGCCCGGAATGGAGACCATGTCCAGACCCACGGAGCAGACGGAGGTCAGGGCCTCCAGTTTTTCGATGCCGAGATGCCCCGCTTTCACGGCGTCGCCGATTCCGAGGTCCTCCGAGACCGGGATGAAGGCCCCGGAAAGGCCCCCCACGTGACCGGAGGCGAAGGCCCCGCCCTTTTTGACGGCGTCGTTTATGAGGGCCAAAAGGGCCGTGGAGCCGGGGGCCCCGATGGCCTTGAGGCCAAACGAAGTGAAGATCTCCCCCACCGAGTCCCCCACCTGGGGGGCCGGGGCGAGGGAGAGGTCCACCACGCCGAAGGGAATGCCGAGCAGGCCCGCGACTTCCCTCCCCAAAATCTCGCCCACCCTCGTGACCTTGTAGGCCGTGCGCTTGATGGTCTCGGAGAGTTCCCCGAAACCCAAAGGGGCGCCCGAGGCGAAGGCCCTGTCCACGGCCTTCTTCACCACCCCGGGACCCGAGACCCCCACGTTTATGACGGCGTCGGGCTCGCCCAAACCCGAATAGGCTCCCGCCATGAAGGGCATGTCCGGGGGGATGTTCGCGAAGACCACGAGTTTGGCGCAGGCGAGGCCGTCAAAGTCTTTGGAGGCCTCCGCGGTTTCCTTCACGACCTTCCCCATGAGGGCGCAGGCGTCCATGTTTATCCCGTCCCTGCTGGAGGCGACGTTCACGGACGAGCAAACCCTCGCCGTCTCGGACAGGGCCTCGGGGATGGACGCTATGAGGGCGGAATCCCCCTTGGAAAAACCCTTCTCCACCAGGGCGGAGTAGCCCCCCACGAAGTCCACCCCGGCCTCGGCCGCCGCCCGGTCAAGGGCTTTCGCGACCCCGATGAGCTCGGACGAACCGAAGGGACCCGCGAGGGCGGAGATCGGGGACACGGCTATGCGTTTGTTCACGACGGGAATGCCGTATTTTTCGGCCACCCCGTCGCAGACCCGGACGAGGTTTCCGGCCGTGGCGCGGATCTTTTTCGAGATCTTCGCCGTGAGCCTCGCGAGGTCGTCCGAAGCGCAATCCATGAGGGACAAACCCAAGGTTATGGTGCGGACGTCCAGGTGCTCGTTTTTGAGCATCTCCAGAGTCGCGACGACTTCCCTGTCGGTCAGCATGCGCCCGCCGTTCCTCCCGCGGCCGCGAGCGGACGTCCCGAAAAAAAAGGCCCCCGGGGACCCGGGGTTGCCTCATGTCGAAAAAAAATCTTTGGCGGGTTCGATGGAAGCATAAATCCTTTTCGCCGGCGCGGGGCGGATCGGGCCCGCCGCGTCGCGGGAAGCGCGGCGGCGAAAAGGGGAGCCCGCTCCCCCCGTCGCGGTCGCGATGGGAACGTCGGGTTTTCCGGGAAACCCGAAAAACCGCGTCGATTTAAGACTGATTTTGAGAATTGAGGTGAATTTGATAAAAAATATCCCGCTTTGACATAAAATAACTTCTTAATGAGGGCTCGTCCGGGGGCGAACACGGCTCCCATCATACTATTATTTCGGGAAATTCGCAAAACGCGTCAAAAAAACGGGAAAACCGCCTCCCCGAAAATCCGCCCGAAACCCTCGAAAACCCCGCCGGCGGCGTCTTTTCGCGCGCGGGGGCGTTTTCCCGGCGCAACGCCCCGGCCGCGAAGAATTTTTACCGAAAATCCCCGGGGCCCCCGCCGCCGCCCGGGGCTTTCTCCCCGAAAAGCGCTCGCGCGGGCGGTTTTCGGGACGCGGGGGGTTGGCGGGCGCGGGACTTCAAAGGTACGTCAACAGGGACGTCAAAGGGAAGCCAAAGGGAAGCCAAAGGGAAGTCAAACCGAAGTCGGGAGTCCGTCGAAGAGAGGTCGGGCCGCGTCGAAGGGAACCGAACCCCCCCCTTGGTTTTCGGTCGGATTTCGTTTTTTTTGGTGCCTTTGGCGCGTTCGCGGGCGAATTTCGAAACGGAGGGGGGACGGGTCCGCGACGGACGATTGAGAGGCATGTATGGATAAAATATGCCGAATTGACAAATAATGACATATTGTTCGCGAAAAGCGCAAAAACCCCCCGCGACCCCGCGACCCCGCGCGGGGAGAAGCGGGAAACCCCGCGAATCGGAAACGAATCGGGGATTTCAAAGCGGCTCTTTCCCGGGAAGGTGCTTGACGTAAGCCGATTCCGAGTCGGCGTTCAACTTGCGGAAGGTCCCGAAGGCCTCGGGGAGCAACAGACCCTCGGTCGAAAGGCAAGGGGCGTCCCTCATGTCTTTCAGCGCGCGTCCGAGTTCGAGGGAGCTTTCGAGAAGGGATTTCAATTCCGGGGTCGCGAGAGCGGCGGGGTCCGCGGGGACGGCGGGGACGGCGGGGTCGACGGAATCCGGGGAATCCGGCGAATCCGGGGAACCGACGGAATCGAGTGTCCGGGCGAGTTTCCCGTTCAAGATTTCGAGCCTCCCCGCGGCCGCCTTAAGGGAAGGGATGGCGAAGCTCAAAAACTCCCCGAGGTTCGCGAGGCCGCGGCAAATCACCCCGACCTTCTCCCGGTTTTCGACGGCGCGGGCGAGGTATTCCCCCGAACGCCGAAGGCCGGCCCTTGCCTCGAGGGTCAGGGCGAAACCGGCCCCGAAAAGCGCCGCGCTCAAAACGAGGCAGATCAAAAAGAGGACGCCTCCCGCGATTCCGAACCCGCCCCGGGACAAGGGACCGCCTCCCAGCCAGGCGAGGGTCGCGTCCCGGAGGGCCGCCCCTTTGAGAGAGGACAGGGACGCGCCGGCGAGGGTTTCCCCCCATCGTTCGGCGAATTTATGGAATCCCAGGGCCATCGCCCCCCCGAACGCGGAGCCCCCCGAGACGCCGAGAATCGCGGCGCGAATTCCCGCGAACTTCGGGGGGGCGGGGTTTTCCCCGACGCAATCGACGAAAAGCGTCCCTTCCGAAGAGTTTTCGCGAACCGGGGGACGAATGTCCGGGTTTGACGGAGCCGCGGCCCCGAGTCTTTCGAAAAGCCCCGCCCGCTCTTCGAGCGCGGGGTCCGCCGTCTCCCTTTTGATTCTCGCGAATTCGGACAAAAGGGAGTTCGCGCGGTCTTCTTGGGAGCCCAAGGCCAAGGCGGATTCTTCGAAAAAGGATTTTCCCTTTTCCGATAGGCTCTTCGCTTTTCCGAGGCGGACAAGGGAACGGGCGATTCCCAGGACGCCCGTCAATCCGAAAAGACCGAAGGCGACGGGCACGAAAACGGGCAAGGGCATGGGGAGCGACTCTCTCGCGTCGGAGGCTGACGACGCCTGAATCCTGACGGTTTTCGATCATGAAAGGACAAAATCGGGGCTTTGTCAACGAGACCCCGAAGATTCGAGCCCGATTCGATCCCGATCCGGGCCCGACCGGACCCCGATCCGGGCCCGAATCGAACCGGGCGACGCGCGGCGCCACCCGTTTCGGTCGCGAGTCACGGGGGGGATTGCTCCCGAAAAAAACGCCGGGCAAGCGTCCCGGGGCGACGAACAAATTTTCCTCTGACAAAAAACGCGCGGACGTTTTTTTCGCGAGGGAAATTTCCCCGGGTACCCGGGCTTTCGGGGGAAGCCCGGGCCCGGGGTCCCCTAGAAAACCGATCGGGAGAAAAGAAAGATTTTCCGCCCCCGCGAGTCGCGGTCGGTCGCGTTCGAACGCGGTCAATGAAAGAAAACCCCGGCGTCGGCGGAGGACTTTGTCCCGAAAGCGGGCCGGTTCCCCCGGAAAGCGAAGAACGGGAAGCGATGAAGCGCGAAAATAAGATTGTTTCGCTTATCATAAGTTATTTGAGAATATTCGAAACAAAAGAAACCGCGGCGCGACGCGAAGAGGCGAGGTCCGGCGTCAACCGGATTTTTCCCTCGCGGCGCCGGCCGAGGGGCGGGCGGGGTCGCCAACGGGCGTCGAAACCGTTGAAAAACCCCCGATTCGCGATTAAAATAATTTGACGCCGCGACCGCGACCCCGGAAGATCCGCCGCGCCAAATCCCGAAAACGCGGGTTGGGCGCGGATGCGGGCTCGCGACGGCGGTGTCGCGACGGACGTTTTCGATTCGGGCTCACTCCAAAAATGGCAGACGGCGTTTCGTCGGGTTAAATCATGCCCGCGAATTTTTTTAAAGGCCGTTCGCGGAGAAAAGAGCTTATGAATTTCGGGAGCAGGATCGAAGAGGCTTTGTCCGAGGCGGCGAAATTGGAGTTCGGGGACGAGGTCTCGGGAGACGGGGAAACCCCCGCGAGCATATTCGAAGTGAAAATAACCGACGGCCCGGGGACCGGGGACCCGTCCGCGGGGGAAGACGACGCGGAGACGGCGCCCGCCTTCATAAGGGAACTGATGGCCCAGGCGGGAGCCGGGGACGGGAACGCCCAGTATCTCTTGGCGTGCTATTACCTCAAGGGCGAGGGGGTGAGGCTGGACCTCGGAAAATGCCTCGAATGGCTGGAAAAAGCCGCGAAGGGCAACAACCCCGACGCCATCATCGCTCTCACGGAACTGTATTCCGTGGGTTTGGGGGTCAAAAGGGACGAGAAAGGAAACTTTCTGAACGGTTCCAAAACGACCGGGCTCGATTACCCCGACTCCGACAAACTCGAAAAGCCCCCGGACGAAAGCGAAAAACCCGCGGCCCCCCGGAAAGACGTCCGCGATTACCACAAAAAATCCGCGGAAAGCATGAGTCCCTTTTCGCTTTTGAAACTGGGCTTCTGTCACCTCGTCGGAAAGGGCGTGAACAAAAACGAAAAACTCGCGCGGATCCTCATCCGGAAGTCCCTGACTCAGGGGGCGTCGGAAGCGAACCTGCTCCTCGCCCTCTTCCGCGCGATCGACCGCGGGGAAACCTTGAGCAAAGACGGGGCGCTCAAACTCTTCAACGAAACCCAGGACCTGGACGAGACCGACGCCAAATTCAGGCTCGCCCTCTGTCACATCGAGGGCCGGGGAACCGAAGTCGACAAGGAACTCGGGCTCCGGCTTCTCGCGGAAGCCGCCCGAAAATGCCACTCCGAGGCCATTTTCACCCTCGGAACCTTCCATTTGGAAGGAAAGGAACTGCCCCAAAACACCGAGGAAGCCATAAAACTCTTCCGGGAGGCCGCGGGCCTCTACCACCCGCCCGCCTTCGAGGCCCTGAGCAGGCTCTATCACGAGGGAGTCCACGTTCCGGAAGATCTGACGGACCTCATCGCCCTCATCACGAGGGGTACCAAACTGAACATCGCGTGGTGTCAGTTCACCCTGGGCGTCTGCTACCGGGAAGGCAAGGTGGTGAACAAAAACAACGCCATGGCTTTCAGACTGGTGGAAAAAGCCTGCCTGCGGGGGCTCAAGGAAGCGAGGGAAAAGCTCGCCGAGTTCTACGAGACCGGAGTCGGCGTCCCCGTGGACAAAAACAAGGCGAGGGAACTTCTGGAATCGGACGGGCGCCTGGAAACCGGACGCTGACGGGGCGCCGACGGGACGCTTACGAGTCGCCGACGAAAAACGTCAAACGCCCGAAAATTCCTCGGGCGCGCGTTTTTTCGAAGGGTGTTTGTTTTCCCGATCCCTTCCCCGTTTCGGCGCGCGAGAAGGAGTCAAAAGTTCGCGTCGAGGCATTCGGGAATCTCGCCGTCTCCCAACCCGAAAGACGCGAGAATTTCGAGG
>JAITKT010000170.1 GCA_031278225.1 Deltaproteobacteria bacterium | reverse complement strand
CCTTTATTATGGACGCGGGCAGCGGACTCTTGGAAAGTTTTAAGAAATTCACGACCGGAAGAGCCCCGTCGGCCCGGGCCATGACCCTTATCTCCGTGATGCCCATGGCGAGAAGGCGATCCCTGTGGTCGGGAAACTCTTGTGGCTTTAAGACAAACCCCCCGGAAATGAGATCGTTTAAGAAATGGGGGAAGGCGTCGTCCCCGTCGTACGCGACTCTCAAGGTGACGCTCGGAAAATCTATCTCGAGGGAGGCCCGGCTTTTCGCGGAAGGCTTCCACTCGAAGACCCCGGAAACGGGGTAATTGTAGTTTTCGAGGGTTTGGACCGAATCGGGGGAGACGAGACTCACGGTGGTTTTCACGGGTCTCTCGAGGGCCCCCGGGTCCACCGAGGTGGCGCTCACGCTTATTTTGACCTCGTAGGAGTCGAGAACGGGCGCTTCGTCCCCCGCCCCCTTGGACAAAAGGTTCAAGAAATCGTCGGTGAAGGGAAAGGGCTCCCCCCGCCAGAGCTTGGGAGCGAAACCCAGGGCCCCCTTGGATTCCGCGAAGGGAGCCGCTCTCGTTGTCATGAATTTCGTCATCAAACCGTCGGGCCCGTACAGGACCTTTCTCGCTTCGTCCTCGGAAAGAAACCTCACGGGAAGCAAAACCTCCCTCTCCCAGAGGGCGTCCAGCTGTTTCGCGACGTTCCGGACGAGCGTCTTTTCCAGGGACTCCAGCCTCGCGGAATGGATCCCGAGGTTCAGGTCCTCCGGAACCTGGGACCCCGCGCTCGAGTAAAGATTTTTGGCGTAGAGCCCCAGCTCCCTTTCCGCGTCCTCGAAGTCCGGGAGCCCCGCCCCCGCGGCGCCCGATCCGTTCGTTCCCGGGGAACCCGGGGCGGAGGGGGAAGCGGAAGCCCCGTCCCCGACCAGGGCCGCCAGGGCCGCCGGTCCCCCGAAGTTCAGGGCGGCTATGCGCATGGCCTCGTCCGGGTTCCGGGAAAGGTCGAAGACGATCCCGTTCATGAGCCTCAAAGCGTTCTCGAGATGGGGTTCCGCGGCGTAAGCCCTCTCCGCGAAGTCGGTGCGGTGGTAGATGAGTTCCCCGGCGTCCCCGAGATTCGAGGCCGCGGGTCCGAGGCTCGAAAATCTCTTCAGAATCCCCTTGTCCTTCGCGGCGTCGTAAGCGCTTCGCGCGGCCGCCCATCTCCCGAGAAGGCGATCGAGCTCCAGATTCAGAAGCCAGGCGGGACCGTTTTCCGACCCGAAGAGGGGGGAGAGGTTGCGGGAGAGGACCTCGATCATCTCCGGAAGGTGGGAAACGTCCCTTAGATTTTTTTCGCTTCCCCCGGCTCCCCCGGCGGCCCCCGATATCAAAGCCACCGCGACCTTCTCGTAACTTTTCCGGTAGCCCGCCCAGGCGTTCAGGCAGTCCTCGTCGTATTTTTTCCGAAATTCGGCCGCGGTCTCGTCGTAAACGGCCCGGTCCTCGTTCAGATAAACTTCCCTCAACTTGTCGAGGGCGTAGAAAACCGTCTTTCTTCCCTCCAGGGTGCAGGCCGCGGGGACTTCCGCGGGGTCGTCGGGCCCCAAAATTCGGCGGATGTCCAGGGACCTGTCCCGTTTGGCCCAGAAATCCGCGAGCTTCGCGGATTGGAGTTCCGGGAGCGCGTTCGCCCAGGCGGGGAGCCAGTCGAAACTCAGGTCCTTGTTCATGCCTTGGGCCCGTTCTATGAGCTTCCGGAGCCTGTCCCTCGCGAGGAGGTCCCCGTTCTTCGAAACGTCCGGGTCCAGTTTCGCGTTCTCGAAGTAGCGGTTCAAGAGTCTCGCGTACTCCAGGTTCCAGTTTCTCGCGGTTTCCCCCTCGAAGTCCGGGGGCAGGACCGGAAAATCAATCCGGAGCTCGTTCAACTCCTCCGCGTTCCCCCCGTCGGCGGCGTCATGGACCGAGTACAGCCACAGAAGCTGCCTCAGCGTGATGGCGTAGAGGGGGGACTCGGGGGTTTTGGACCTCGCGAGCTGAGCCTCCAACCCGTCCGCGATTTGGTTCGTGACGGTCGACAAAGCGGCCAGGAAGGCCTTTCGGAGTTCGTTCAGGTACGTTTCCGCCCTGTCGTCGCCGATCCCCCTTATCCAAAAACTTTTCTTGAAATCCTCGAGCCTCGCGAGCTCGAACTCCGCCCTCCCCGCCCTCTCGAAAGCGTGACCGGGGCCCAAATCGGCGAAGACGTCCCCGCGCGCGCCGTCAAAGCCCGCGAAAACGAGTCTGTTCGCCTCCGCGGACATCTTTCTCTGGTAGTCCGCGTTCGCGGCGACGAGAAAGACCGCCGCGAGCAGGGCCGCGTACCAAAGCCCGAGCCCGATGACGTAGCGTTTCTGCCTGGGGTTTCCCTTGAGATTGAGTCTCCTGGAAAAGGCCCCGTCCGCGGGGATGACCTTCTGCAAAAGGGTCCGGAGCCCCCGGGCGCCCGGGCTTTGTCTTTCCCCGTTTTCGGCGGCCCTTCCCGGGGAGGGCGCCCCCGTGAACCAAACCCCCCGCGCGACGGGAGCGGGCCCTTTCGGGGAATCGGATTCCAGAAGGGCCATGAGTATGGAAAGGGGTCTTTCGAGAAGGGAGGCTTCCCGGGGAGCCGTGAGCAAAGGAGCCAAGTCGGCGGGCTTTTCCCCCAGGGAATCGAGAAGAAGATTTCGGAGGTCTTCCTTTAAACTCCTTATGACCCGGATCCCCGCGTTTTCGCCCCCCTCCTTCGCGGGGGAAAGCGCCGAACCCGCGGGGAGGGGGCCTTCCCCCAGGCCCCGCAGGGCCCGCCACAGGGCCGGGAAAGCCGCGAGCCCGGTCAAAAGAACGTGCACCGGGGGCGAAACGTCCAAGACCCTCGCGAGCCCGTCCGTCATGTTTCTGGTGCGGAGGGCGAATTCCCGGAGCTTCTTTTCGTTTTCGGGCAAGAGGAGCGCCGCCGGAACCGCGAGGACGATCCCGCTCAGGGGCACCTTTCTCCCGGTCTTGAGAAGAAGATCCAGAAGGGTTTCGAAGTCCTCCCGCTCCCGTCCCGGGGCCCCGGTCGCGGCGGAAGCGACTCCCCGGCCAAGGCCCGTCTCCCCGGGCGCGCCCGCGGAAACGAGCTCGTCCAACCCCGTTCCGTAAAGACCCTTGACCGCGACGTAAACCGCGCCCGAAAAACAAAACCAGTCGCAGCCCCTCGGCTTGTCGGCGTCCCCGTCCCCCCCGAAGTCGGAAGCCAAACCCGACTCCCTCATGACCCCGGCCCCACCGTCCCCGGGTCCCGCGACGAGAATCCAGGGAAAGTCCCGGAGCTTGTCCCGCTTCAGGTTCCTCTCGGGATTTCTTAAGTTCAGTATTCCCCGCTGCCAGTCCTGCCTCAGGATCCCGAAACGCGGGGCGTCCCGTTCCTCCGTTTTTTCGGCCTTGAGGGCCGAACGGGCCAACTTTCTTCTCCCCAAAATCGAAAAGAAGAGACTCCCCGCCCACCACAGGGCCGGGATCCCCAGAAAAACGAAGGGTCCGGCCAAAGCCGCGAGGGGACTCCATTTCAGCGTCCAGGCCAAAAACAATAACGCCAGGCCCGAGACCAACGCCAAAAAGAAGAGAACCAGGATGACGAGGATTTTTTTAATCAAAACCTCACCCCGCGACGGAAGGGCATGGGAAGATTTCCGGGAAAAAACCGGGACCCGGAACCCCCCGGAAAAGACCCGCCGAAAAAGACCCTCGGGAAAAATACCCGGGGAACGGACCCCGGGGAAAAAGAAAAAAGGAAGAAGACAAAAAACCGAAATGAAAAATCGCGAAAATTCCAAAGGGGGAAAACCAAAGCGCGAAGACCCCGGAAAAGCCGAAAACGGAAAAAGCCGAAGGAAGGGAAACCCTTAAAAAATCAAAGTGAAATCATGAAACAGGAATTGTTTTTCTTTGAAAATCCACCCGTTGTTTTCCCTTGGGTTTTCCCGGGGATTTCCCCCCTCGCGACCCCTCAAAAAGGGAGAGCCTCCACCACCGACCCGGCATGCCAGTAGAGGATGACGAGAACGACGACGGGGGCCAAAACGTGATAAAAGATCCAGCCCCGCTCTTCCCAGAAGTCCGCGAGGGCCGCGAAAAAGCTCCTCCCCCCAAACGACGCCGC
>JAITKT010000142.1 GCA_031278225.1 Deltaproteobacteria bacterium | reverse complement strand
GGAAACCCCGCGACGCGATTTTCGGCGGTCCGCCGGGAAAGCTCACTCGACAAAAATACCGAATGAGCGTTTAAAGCTTAAAACCACCTCCGGGCGACGATTCGTCTTAATATTTTAAGGATGGGATTTTCCTCGGAATATCTTCCATCCGGAGGCATTTGCCGTCAATCCGTTTCTCCGGGCAAATCACGCTCCTTACCGGTTTTCGCCTTGGCTTCGAAGAGCTTCAGTTCGATATCGCTTATGTTCATCAGGTAGAGGATCTCATCGCGCGGTGTTCCCTTGTTTATCAGATAGCGGGCGATTTTGTCAGTTTGTCTTCCATGTCAATGATTTCCTTTGAGGATTCATAGCGCATTTTTCTCATGTCTTCTCTGTGCCTTGCTTTCACTTCTTTAATCTTTATGTCCTCTGTATTTTTCGTTATTCTCGCCATACGATCTTTTATGCAGCGTTTATGGAATTTAATACGCAATATTTCCACCTGCTTTGTGGCAACGTCATGGCTTGTGTCTTCCTTCATTGGTTCTTCCTCGGTGACAATGCGTTTTTGTTCCTTAGCGAGTCAAGACAAGCAAGGATAGGAAATCTTCAAGAATAATTTTACCGCTGGCGTTTCGGAGGGCTAGAATTTGCTTCCCGGTTTCCGGCGAATCGGCAAATCGCGAAACCTCGAATCGCCGTTTTTGTTTTGGTTTATTCGTCTTTGGCCTCCGATTTTGAGAATTTTTAATAATCGTTTTAATTAGGAAGTAGTGTAGCCTCACGAAATCATGTCCTGACGCTGATTTTCTCGAGACACTCCGTGACCCCCCAAAAAAACGGAAACTTCGTTTCGGTCCGTTTGGCCGCGATTGACGGAGTATTATGTCAACCATAAAGCCAAAACAATTCGGAAAACGAGACGCGTCGAGGGAATAACCCGGAGGTACGGACAGCACCCGACGACGTGATTTAAACCCCAAACGACGGAAGGTTTCGAGGATCTCTTTGTTTCCGCGTCGGACTCCCTCCGCGCGTCTCAAAAAAAAAAAAAAAAAAAAATCGCGTTTCCGCCCGTCGGAGCGGCGACGGCGGTATCGAAATGACTTCAAACGGTGTCCGGGACGAAAATCTGTTCTTAAAACCAAATTCCGTCAAAAAACCGATCTCCCCGCTTAAACAAAGCACTGCACCGACACCGGAAGTCGGATTTCTTGAACTTGATGCTGTGGCGTCCTCGGTGCTTTCGACGCCGGAGCGATTTCGAACCTTAAGAATTCTAACACATCAAGGCGAAAAAAGCAAAAGTTTTTATTTAAAATAAATTGTATAAATCGTAGTTAAAAATTATAAAAAATCAACCGACACGAACCTTTTCCCTTGTAAAGCGGCAAGATGCGCCATGATGATTCGCTAACCCAATTTCGCGAACAAAGCGACCTCCCCTCTTAAACCGAGCCCGCGTCGGCAAAAACCGCACGTCAAGGTAATTTTGTACAGAAAGACGGACGGCGGCGCCTCCGGTCCTTGTTTTTGATCGAAAACCCGCCTCGGAAGATTGAGACCCGAAGCTTTCCTCTCGCGCGTCCCGACGGCGTCCAGGTTCCGTGACGCTTCGGACCGGACACATGGACGCGCAAACAAAACAGGATGTTTTTATGAAGAAATTATTCCAAAATGTAGGTAATACATTTAAAAAAATCCTGACTCAAACGTCTTTTCCCCGCCAATGTCCCGGGATCCGTAATGTCCCAAGGCGTCGCGAAATCAAAGTCCCGCTTCGCGAATCTTTCCCGACGGGGAGCGCGGCTCCATCCGCGGCCGTCAGTCCTCTATGCCGTAGTTCTTCAGCTTGGCGGCCAAGGTCTTTCTCGTGACCCCCAGCTCTTTCGCGGCTTGGGTCTTGTTGCCCCCGGCCTTTTCGACGGCTTTGATGACGGCTATCTTTTCCAGTTCCTCCAGGTTTAAGGGGAGCTCGGGGACCTTGTCCCGCATGAGGCTCATGTTCAGGGGCAGGTCCTTTTCGGTCACGTCCTCGCCCCGGGAAAGTATCACCGCCCTTTCCATGGCGTTTTGGAGTTCCCTTATGTTTCCCGGCCAGTGATATTTTTTTATGGCGTCTATGGCGCCCAGGCTCAGGCCCTTCACGGCCTTGTTGTTCTTGGCGCTCGACATCCTTATGAAATAGTTGGCGAGGGGTAAGATGTCCTCTTTTCTGTCCCGGAGGGGCGGGACGTTCAGGGTCACGACGTTCAGTCTGTAGAAGAGATCCTCCCGGAAACGTTTCTCCAGGACTTCCCTTCCCAGGTCCTTGTTGGTGGCGGCCAAAAACCTCAGGTCCACCTTTTCGGTGACGTCGCTCCCCAGGGGTTGGATCTCCCCTTCCTGGAGGGTCCGGAGAAGTTTCACCTGGGTCGCGAGGTTTATCTCGGCTATTTCGTCCAGAAAAACCGTGCCCCCGTTTCCGGCCTTGAGTCTTCCGTCCCTCGTGTTTTCCGCCCCCGTGAAGGCTCCCTTGACGTGCCCGAAGAGCTCCGACTCCGTGAGAGTCTCCGACAGGGCCCCGCAGTTAATCGTCACGAAGGGTTTGTCCTTTCTCGGGCTCTTGGCCTGTATGAGGCGGGCCACCATCTCTTTTCCCACGCCGCTTTCCCCGGTGATGAGGACAGTGGCCATGGTGGGGGCCACCTGCTCCACCACCTTCAGAAGCTCGGTGAAAGACCCGCTCTCCCCGATGAGGAGGCCGTCCCCCCCGGGGACCGGGACGTCGGCGCGCTTTTCCCTCTTGACCCTGTGGCTCTCGAGGGACTTCACTATGGTGTCCCGCAGGGTTTCCATGTCCAGGGGTTTGGTTATGTAGTCGTAGGCCCCGGCCTTGACCGCCGTCACCGCGTCGGGGACCGTGGAATAGGCCGTCATTATGATGACGGGAGTCCCGAGGTTGGGATTCTTGGCTTCCTGGGCCTTGGCTCCCTTCCCCGCCGCGGTTTTGTCGCGGTCCTCCCCCTTGATGACCGAGAGCGCCGTGAGACCGTCCATGTTTCCCATGCGCACGTCCATGAGAATCAGGGAGTATTTCGCGGCCAGGGACATGCGCACGGCGTCCCTGCCGTTTCTGGCGGTCTCCGTGGCGTAACCCCAGTCCCCGATGACCGTCTTCAACATGTAGAGATGTTCCGTGTCGTCGTCCACGATGAGGATGGGATCTTTCGCCATTGTCGTCCTTAAAAACCCCCGGAAAAGACCCTCCCGCCCCGGGGAGGTTTCCGGAAGCGGAAACGGAAGAGAAAGAGCGGCCGTCATCCCCCCCCGCGAATCCGCCGGGCCCCGGGCTCAGGCCCCGAGATAGGCGTCCTTCACCCGGGGGTTGTCGAGGAGCTTTTCGGCGGTGTCTTCCAGGACCAGATGCCCCACGTCCAGAACGTAGCCCCTGGTCGCGAGTTTCAAGGCCGCGCGGGCGTTCTGCTCGACCAGCATCACGGTGACCCCGGACTCGTTTATGCTCTTTATGGTCTCGAATATTGATTTTACCAGAAGGGGAGCCAAACCCAAACCCGGTTCGTCAAGAAGCAGGAGTTTGGGTTCCGCCATCAGGGCCCTGCCTATGGCCAGCATCTGCTGTTCCCCCCCGGAGAGGGTCCCGGCCATCTGGCGGCGCCTTTCCTCCAGGCGGGGAAAGAGGGCGAAAACCTTTCGCATGGACCCGGGGGAGGAGGAGCCCTTCCTCGTGAAGGCCCCGAGCTTCAGGTTTTCCTCCACGGTCATGGGGCCGAAAATCCTTCTCCCCTCCGGGGCCTGGGTGATGCCCCTTCGCACGATTTCGTGGCTCTTCAGGGTGTCGAGTCTTTCGCCCTTGAAGCGGATTTCCCCCGACCTTATCGGCACCAGACCCGAAATCGCCATGAGGGTCGTGCTTTTCCCCGCGCCGTTCGCGCCGAGAATCGCGACCAACTCGCCTTCCGCCACCCGGAGGGTTATCCCGTGAAGGGCCTCGACCCCGCCGTAGGCGACTTTGAGATCCGCGAGTTCCAGCATGGTTCCCTCAATAGGCCCCGTCGGGTCCCAGATAGGCCTCTATCACCTTGGGGTTTTTCCTGATTTCGTCGGGTTCGCCCTCGGCTATCAGGGCCCCGTTTTCCATGACCACCACCTTGTCGCAGACCCTCATGACGAAGCCCATGTCGTGCTCTATCAGCATGACCGTGATGCCCCTTTTCCGGACGAGGCCCACGAGGCCGGTGAGTTCGGCGGTCTCCTTGTCGTTCATGCCCCCGGCCGGCTCGTCCAGGATGAGGAGCTTGGGCTCGGTGGCCAAGGCCCTCGCTATCTCGAGCCTTCTCTGGTCCCCGTAGGGGAGGGAACCCGCCGCGAGGTTCCACTTGGGGGCGAGACCCACGAAGTCCAGTTCGGTCATGGCGTCGTCCAGGACCCGCTTTTCCTCCCGCCTCTGGGAGGGAAGCCTCAAAAAGGCCGCGGCGATGCCCGACCTCATGCGGCAATGGCAACCCGAAAGGACGTTTTCCAAGACGGACATGTGGGGGAAAAGCCTTATGGTCTGAAAGGTCCTGGCTATCCCGAGTTTCACTATCTTGTGGGGTTTCAGGCCGTTCAGGGTGTGGCCCGCGAAGAACACGAAACCGGCGTCGGGCTTTATGGATCCCGTTATGAGGTTGAAGACGGTGGTCTTCCCGGCCCCGTTGGGACCGATGAGCCCCACGACCTGGCCCCTCTCCACC
>JAITKT010000113.1 GCA_031278225.1 Deltaproteobacteria bacterium | reverse complement strand
GAAAAGGAGCCTCGCCTCCGCGGTCATGCCCCACCTGATGAAGACCGATATCAGGCGAAAGGCGGCCTTGGCCCTCTCCTGGAGGATTTTTTTGGAATCCCCGAAGGCCTCCATGCCGTCGTAGAGCTCCCGGGCCTTCCCCGTGTCTTTCATGTTCCCGAACTCGTGGATGAGGGCCACCGCGGCCCTGGCCTTGCTTATGAGGGTCTTTTCCGAGTTCCCGAGGGCGTCCATGGACTCGTAGACGGAGAGGGCCTCGTCCGTCTTCCCGCTCTCGCTCAAAAAGAGAATGAGCCTCAGGCTCGCGAGGGACCTTTCCGCGAGTATTTCCTCCGAGTCCCCGAGCTCGCTCATGCCCTCCAGGACCTCCCTCGCGACCGCGAAATTTCCCGCCTTGCCGTAGTCGTAGACGAGATTGAAGGCGGTCTTGGCGAGGTTCATCATGGCGACCTTCGAGGGTTTTCTCGAGAGGAGCTCCTCGTAGAAGGCCTTGGCCTCGTGGACCCTCGAGGCGTAGCCCAAAAACCCCGCGAGATTCACGGTGGCCTTGGATTTCTCCTTGACGACCGGGTCCGAGTCCCCCAGAAGACCCATGGACCTGTAGACCCGGATGGCGTCCTCCAGCCTGCCGTTCAAGCCCAACTCCGTCACGAGAAAGAAGGCGGTCTTGGCCGTTTCCGTCGCGACCGGCGGGGATTTGGCGAGGGCGTCCGTTTTCTTGTAGAGCTCCAGGGCCTTGGACAAATCCCCGGCCTTGGCGGCCCCGGAGACCAGGTTGTCCAGGGCCTTGGCCTTTTTCACCTGAAACCACTCCGAGGTCCCGAACTTGTCCATGCCCTCGTAGAAGACCGCGGCCTTGTCCAGTTCCCGGTTGAGGCACATGTCGCAGATGATGTTTATCGTCGCCTGGGCCCTGATTTTGTTCACCTCGGGCAGGGTCTGGAAGTTGTTGACGAGCTCGTGGTAGAGGAGCTCCGCCTCCCCGAAAAACCCGAACTCCCCGTGGCTGTAGATGAGGTTGGAGATGGCCATGGCCCTCTTGATCACGAACTCGGGCTCGTTTCCGAGGCTCTTGAGGCTCTCGTAGAGGCTCCTGGCCTCGCTCAAAAGCCCCGAGTCCCCGTAGTGGTTGATGAGATTCACCCCGGCCTTGGCCCTGCAGGATTTCACCTCGTAACCCGACCCCATCTGTTCCATGAGCCCGTGGAGCTCCCTCGCCTCCTCCCACCTTTTGTTGGTCCCGTAGGAGCAGATCATGTTGACGGTCGCGACCGCCCTGTAGGTGTTTATGACCTCGGTGTCCGGGAGCAGGAAAAGAAAATCGTAGGCCTCCCTCGCCACGTCCGGATCCCCGGAGAAGGCGTAATTCGAAAGGTAGTTTATGACCCCCTGGGCCAGAAGAAGGGTGTAATCCCTCAAAACGGAGCCCTTGTTCGGGGAAGTTTCCCCCCCGGCCCCGCCCGCGAGTCCCGGACCCGTCCGTTCCGTCCCGGGGGGGCTTATCAGGGTCAAGACCGGGGCCCGGTGCCCGAGCCTCCCCTCCTTCGGGTCTTTTCCCGGGTCCAGCCCGGGCTCCCGTCCCGGCTCCCGTTTCGGACGGGTTTCCCCCGCCCCTTCGGAAGCGTCCCCCGAAGCCTCCCCCGAAGCCTCCTCAGAACCGTCATCGGGATCGTCGTCATCGTCCGGTTCGGGGAAGGCCGGCAGGAAGCCCCGGGTTTCCCGGGAAAGGGGCGGTTTCGCGGTCTCGGGCGTCACGAAGGGATCCCCCGGGTCTTCCCGCCCCCCGCTTCCGACCAGGGTGAGGTTTCCTTCCTTTCGGGTCAGCTGGGAGGGGATCCTCGGACCCGGATAGAGCCTCTCCATGAGGTCGACTATCTTTTTGCCCCTCTCCTTTTCCCCGGCCCTTATGGACCCGAGTATCAAAAGGGAGGCCGCGGACGCGAGGTCCAAAAGGGCCTGGCTCTCGAAGGCGTAGGGCTCCATGGAAAAAAGAATCCTGTCGGCGTCTTTCCCCATGCCCTTTTCCTGATAGGCCTCTATGAGGTGGTAGGCGGCCTTGGAGAGGATCCTCGCCTTGTGAAAGGAAAGGGCGAGGTCCTTGTCCGTTTCGGCGGCCGTTTCGCCGGTTTCGGGGGTCCCGTCCGGCCCCGTCCCTTCCGTTCCGTCCGTTGCCGCCGTCCCTTCCCCCTCCGACTTCCCGATTCTCTCCCGCCTCTCCGACCTCTCCCTCAGTTCCTCCCGCTCCCCCGCGAACTCCGCCGCCGCGGATTCGTAAAGACTGTTGGCCTCGGCGGCGAATCCCGCCTTGGCGTTTATGGCCATCAAACGTCCGGCTTGTCTCACCAGCTTTTTTTCCGCTTCCCGGGATTTCTCCCCCGGGGCCGCGACGAGCGCGGAAATGTTTTCGTGCAAATCCCTGGCCTTGATGAGGAGCATTGACAGTTTGGCTTTGGTCTTGGAGGCCTTCTCCCCTTCCGCGAGCCGGGGAATGTTCCCCGCGAGGGCGGAGGCCTCGGATATCAACCCGTTCAGCTCCCGGTCCATGGATTCGATATTTCTGGGTGGTTCATGGGTCATCGTCGAGTCTCCGGTTCATGACGCTCGCCGTCCGGCGCGCGCGCAAAACCCGTAAAAAAAATTCCGCGATTGGAATTTCGGACGACGGGGTTTTCCCCCGGGGGGCGTCCCGAAAAAAGAAAAACCGCGACCGGCTTCCGGGAAGGACGGCCTGCCCGCCCCCGACGGGGACGGTCTCGGTTCCGGAAGCGGAGCGATCCGCCCCGGCTCTTCATTCGAAAAAGAGACGACATCCGAATCAATCGTTTTTTTCGCGAACGCCGCCGTTTCGAGGCGGCAACGGGCAAAAGCCCCCAATCCCGGTCATGAAGGGAGGGGGCCGCGAACAAAAGCTCGCTTGCCTCCTCCGCAATGGTACCACATTTTTGTCAATTAAAGCTTGAGAGCCTGCCCTTTCGGCGGTTTTTTCGGAAAAACCGAGCCAAACGCGCCAAAATTCCGCTTTTATCCCGAAATAATCCGGGCGCTTTTCCGGGCCTCCCCGATCCCCGACCGGGAGCGGGCGAAAAAAAGCCGGGAACGGGAAATTTCCCCGAAATCGAGAGAAAAAAAACGAAACGAAAAAACCCGACCCCGTTCCGAGCCGTCGAACCCGCCGGGGGATCCCCCGGGGCCGGTGGCGTTCCGGGACAAAACGCCGATCCCGGGATCGATCCCGACCGGACGATCCGGGCGCCCCGACCCGGGTTTCTCCCCGGAACGCGGCCCCGAACGCGTTTTTTTCCCCGCCCGTCCGGGCCCCGCGGGAGTCCCGAAAGAGTCCCGGACGGGTCCCGGGCCCGCGGGGCGGCGGGATCCTTCGTTGAAAAATTTCCCGACATGGGCTAACATGGGCCTTGTTTTCAAAAACCGGGTCCCGTTCCGGACTTTTCGGGTTCGACCGACCGAAAACGCTCCTCGAAAACGCTCTTCGAAAACGCCTTCGTTCCGCTTCTTTTCCCGTCCTCTCGTCTCTTTTGCCCCTTTTGTCCTCATTGTCCTTTTTGTCCCTTTTGGCCCTTTTGTCCCTTTTGTCCCCGTCGCCGCGGGAAAGGCTTTCGCGCCCGGGGCGGGCGGCTTTTCGCCCGCGATTCCTTTTTGGCGCGGGATCGTTCTCTTTCCCCCGGCGGAAACAATCCCGGCGGTTTCGGATCCTCCGCCGGGGCTCCCGATTTCACGGGCGGCCAAGGCCGCGACGGGCAAAACCGAATAAAAACGTCTCCCCCGAAAAAAGGCGAAAAAGCCCCGGGGGGATCGTCATCCGACCGAAAGTC
>JAITKT010000040.1 GCA_031278225.1 Deltaproteobacteria bacterium | reverse complement strand
CTGCCCGCGGCGGGCATGCCCGGGGCTTCCGCGGGAATCATCGTCCCGGAACGGCTCTTTTCGAAAAACGTTTGTCGGCGCGCGTCCGCGGGGTTCGCGGGGTCGGGAGGGGGGGGATCGCGGGGGCAATCAGCGGTTGACCTCCAAGGCGGCCATGAGGAGGGTGGTGTAGATGCCCCCGATGGTGTTGCTGTCGATGCCCTGCCAGACGGGCTTGGACTTGAGGCGCTTCCTGAAGTCCGGGAGGGAGGCGAGCATGGTGTTGCCGTACTCCCCGGGCTCGGTTATCCAGATCTCGTCGGGGCGGAGGACCTTCTTGTCCAAGAGAAGGGCGTTGGAGGTCGAGACGATGAACTGGGAGCGGGAGTCCTTGGTGAGGTTTCCGAGGAAGTCCGAGAGGAGGGTCCTCGTCTTTATGAGGTCGAAGGCGTTTTCGAAACGGTTCAGGGCGTAGAGCCTGGGCTCGGGGCTCGCGGTCATGTCGGCGAGGCACATGAGGGTCACGAGACGCTGCTTTTCCTTTTCCGAGCCGAAGGGCTTGTTTATGACGAAACGCTCCCAGCCGCGTTCCTTGTCCGTTTCCCCGAAGTCCCGGGGCCAGACCTGGAGGAGCTTGTGGTCGCCGATGGAGCGGCGGTCGTGGAAGACGGCCGCGGTCCCGGCGTTCTTGTCGGCCCTCACCAGGAATTCCCCGTTTCCCCGGGCCTCGCCCGTTTCCCGGAGCTCCCCCGGTCCCGCGGGGGCGGGGTTTTTCACCGCGTTCCAGAGGGGATTGTTCTTGGGCACCACCCTCGCGTGAAGACGCGCGGAAAGGGGGCTCCTGTCCAGGGCCTCTATGAAGGCCGAGAGGGTGCCGCCGTCGGGGGGGAGGACGTCGGGGGAATTTCCCCCGGAGGAAGTGGTCGGGCGGGTCCCGGGCCCCACCGCGTGGAGGACCCGGTCGAACCAGCGCGCGAGCTCCCGGCTAACGGTCTTGGCTCTCTTCGCGGCGTGGGTCGCGAAGAGCTCGTTTTTGGGCATGTGTTTGAAGAGGAGGGCGAGCCCCTCCGCGTCCTGGACCCGGCGGTGGAACTTAATCTTCTTTTTCCGTCTCTCGAAGACGGTTTGCGCGGTTTTGTCCGAGATCTCGACGAGCCTTTCGTTCACCACGGCTCCCTTGACGGCCATGAAGCCGTAGCGGAGCACCCTGTCCCCCACGAGGATCTCGGCCCCCATCTTCGCCGGAAGGTCCCCCTGGGCGTCCCTTTTGCGGAAGGTGAGGGTCTTCAGGTCATCGACGAAATTGGTTTTTCCCGTGACCATCTCCCCGAAGAGCCCCAGGGTACCGACGAAAGTCTCGGACCCCGAGTCTTCCCCGCCGAAAATGCCCGCGAAGGGGAGCACCCGTTTCGCGTACCCTTCGTGACTCTGAATCCTTTCCAGGTTTTTGCCGCCTCCGTTGGCGGTCATGGAAAAGATGGTTTTGTCCTTGAAGGTGAGAAAATTTTCGACTGTGAATTTGAGGAGCATGAGGCTTAAACCTTGCGCGGACGGCGGACCGGAATCGACGGGACGGGCGGTTTCCCGCCGCGGGACATGGAAAGCGCCCGGGGCGGATCCCGCGTAAGAATACGGAAAGGACGGGGGGGAACGGGGTTTTCGGCAAAACGAAACACCGCTCCCGCTTCCGCCGCCCGCGGCCGTGTCGGCCGCGGGCGACGGAAGCCGGGAAAAAAACATTCGCGGAAAAACGGAAAGACGCGGAAAGTCGCGGAAAGACGGGGCAAGCGGAATTTCGGGAAACAAGCGGGAAAACGGGAAAGCGTCGGAAAGCGCCAAGGGCGAACGTCGTCAAACGTTCGCGGGCGTTATCGGGAAAGCCGGGGGCGTTTTCCACCGAAAGGACGTTTCGACCGTTTCGGTTTCGGAAAGGCGGGAGGAATTCGCGGAAGATTTCGGTCGATCGGGACGAATTCAATGGCCCGGGGACGCGGGGGGGAAGAGGGACGCGCGCGGCGCGCGAGCGGCGCGATCGCGGGCGTCGGGCGAAAGCGTTTTTCGGGAATGCCCGACGGGAAAAGACGAATCGGGCGCGGCGGGGCTTCGCGGAAGGCGAAACGCTCGCGCGGGAAGAATTTTTTCGCGTCGGCCGATTGGCGGGAAGTCGCCGTCCCGGAAGGGGAACGGCCGCGCGGGGGACCCCGCGAAGGGAACGATAGTTCGCCTCAAAATCACCCGTTTCCGGGGAGAGGGGATCGCCGCTCGGACATTTGAGGCAAGATCTCATTATCACTATAGAACTTAGTTTTTGAAAATGCAAATCCCGGGGTCGGGATTTTTTTCGTTTTTCGAACCCGTCCCGAGGCCGCGAAAAGGGGGCGAAGAGACGCCCCGGACTTCCCGAAAGCCTTGCGCGACAAAGATTATGGGACATTCGGGGCGGCATCGCAAGGCCTTCCCAAAATTAAAGAACGATCCTTAGTTTTTTCACGCGAAAATATTTTCCCGCCGGGCAAAATTTTAAAAAAGGACGAATTTTTGAAAAAAACGGAAAATTTTTAAAATTCGAATTGAACGAAATTTTAAAAAAAGGCCGATTTTTCGCGAAAAACGGTATAATTTTCATTTTTTTGGCGAAAAGCTCCCCGGTCCGGCCGGGAGTTTCCCCAAAAATCGGGCAAAATCCGGGGGGATTTGACCTCGTTTCGATCCCGGGACGCGAAAATCTGCGTTAATTTCCGACAAAACGGTAATTTCAGGGGATTATTTAAAAATCATGCCAAGCGCCGATTTCAAAAAAATCAAAAAATTGGCGATTTTGGATGTTTTTTTTGATTTTAACAAAATCATGACATCGAAAAATGCATTAAAATCAAGCCTTTACCGTATCATGACATTTCCGGGATTTTAGGTACTCCCGGGCTTTCCGCCGTCCGCTTTCGCGGGTTCCGGGAGAAAAAACCTTTGTGACGGATGCGGTTTCGACTTCGGGAAAGCCTTTTCGAAAGTCCGTTTCGGGACGATTTTCGAGGTTTTTCGGTACTTTGGCCCCGCCACGGGGCCGCCGGCATCGAACGCGGCGACCCGAATCCGGCGCTTCGAATCCGCGTCCCGCGGGGGACTTTCCCGGGGGATCCGGGGGTGGAAAAGGCCCGGGATTCGGGTAACGCGGCCTTGTTTTCGGCTCTTCGATCCGCTTTTTCGGGAAATAACGCCGTTTTTTTCGATAATCGGCCGATTTTTCCCCGGTGGCTTCTCTCGTGCTTTTTCGGCTTTTCAGGGCCCTTTTTTCCCCTTTCCGCGGCCTTTTTCGGTGACTCTCGAGAGGGGACCGGATCGGAAAAACGGACGAACATTAATTTACACGACCGGATTTCGGGGCTTTTTTCGGTCGATTTCGGGTCGATTTCGGTTTCGTTTCGGATCCGATTCCGGTACGTTTCGGATCCGATTTCGGTCGGTTTCCGGTCCGATTTCGGTTCGTTTTCGGTCCGTTTCGGATCCGGTTCGGAATCGTTTCGGGTCGATTTCGGGTCTGGCCAGCCGCCGTTTCGGTTCCGTTTCCGGGCGGTTTCCCGTCGGGTTCGGAGCCGGTTCGATTCCGGTCCGATTCCGGTCAGAGGGCGTATTGAAGCCGTTTCTGGTCCGGTAGCGGTCCGTTCGGGTCCGTTTTCGATTCGTTTC
>JAITKT010000470.1 GCA_031278225.1 Deltaproteobacteria bacterium | reverse complement strand
GGCCTTCAGGCGGCGTCTTCCGCGAGGCCCGAGAGGAAAGCGACGAATTTGTCCCCGGCCGCCCCCGGATCGCCCGAGTTGTCTATCTCCAATATCTTCGCGTCCCCCGGCAAGACGTTATGGTTCCGGGCGGCCGCGAGTCTCTCTTCGATTTCCCCGGCCGTTTCCCTTCCTCTTTTCTCGAGACGCTCCCTGAGGAGCGAGATGTCCGCGGTGACGGAGACCGGGACCAGGTCGGGCCGGATCGCCAACGCCTTCGGGAAATATTCCCTCGAGCCGTTTATGACGACGAGCCTGTCGGGAGGGTGATTCAGGACTTCCTTTTCGATGCCGTAAAAGAAACCGTGACTCTCCCAACTGAAGAGAAAGCGACCCTCGACCGCGAGTTTCAGAAACGTCTCCTCCTCCATGAGGCGGTCCGAACCGTCGGCCGGGCCTTTTTTGGTCACGATTCTTTCCGCGAGAACGACCTTGGGGACCCTGGCCGCTCCCGCTTCCATGAGGCCGTTTTTCCCCGAACCGGAAGGGCCCATGAGCCAGATTAACTTCGGGGCCATTTTTTCTAATACGCCCTTTCCCCCTTGACCCAAACCTCCATGATCCTGGGTCTTCCGTCGGTGACCCGGACCCTCGCGAAATCCGCCCTCAGGCCGCGAACGAGGGCTCCCCTGTCTTTCAGGCCCGCGGCCTCGGCGGGGTTTCGGGTGACGGTCGCGACGGCGTCGCTCAAGGAGAATCCCTCTTCCCGATGGAGCTTGAAGGCCCCGTGTACCAGACTCGCGGGGACGTAGTCCGAGGAAAGGCAGGACAGGTATCCCGCCCTCGCCACTTCCGCGGCCTTGACGTTTCCCGAGTGGGAGGCGCCCCTCACGAGGTTGGGGGTGCCCAGGACGGTGAAAAGACCCTTTTCCCGCGCGAGTTTCGCGGCCGTCATGGTGGTCGGGAATTCGGAGATTCTCGCGCCCAGGCGCAGGGCTTCCTCCACGTGGGTCTCGTCGGTGTCGTCGTGGGTGGCGAGGGTGACGTTGTTGACTCTCGCGTGTTCCGCGATCATGGCGATGTTTTTGTCCGCGTTGGTGTCCCTCGCCTCTTTCAGGGTTTTGGAGAGCTCCCGCAACTCCTCGTCGGACAGTTTCGCCTGGTGATAGACGAGCCAGTCCTTGGGCGTCCTCCACTGTCTCTGGCCCGGGGTGTGGTCCATGACGGAGATGATGTCCGGGCGGCACAGGCTCAAGGCCTCCTCGAGGCACATGGCCATGTTCGGGTCGCTTATCTCGCATCTCAGATGGATGAGATGGGTCGCCCTCAGATCGTCTTTGACCTTGTTTATGGCGTTGAGCGACATGGCGAGCATCCGTCTCCTGCCCTTGTCCACGGGTTCCCCCACGCAGACCGAGTCGAAGACCGTGGTTATCCCGGAACTCACGAGCTGGGCGTCGTGGGCCTCGACCGCGGACGCGGGGTCGCTCCAGTAGATCCCGGGCCGCGGCATGATGTGCTTTTCCAGGTTGTCGGTGTGGAGTTCGACGAGGCCCGGAATCGCGAGGTCGCCCTTGAGGTCGATTCCCCCGTGGACGAAGCCGGGCGCGACGTCGGCGATGACGCCGTCTTTCACGGCCATGTGGCCGGCCACGACTCCCGAGGGGGTCACGAAGTTTCCGTTCGTGAAAACGAGTTCCTCCCGGTGTTCCCGGGCTTCTTCCGTCCTTAAGACCGCTGTCCAAGACATGTTTTGTTTCCTTGCCGGTTCGCGGCCGGGGGTTCCGAACGGGAAAAAACCGCCCGGGTCCGGGAGCGAATTCGAAACGGGACGCCAATCGCGAAAAAAAATGAATTCGAAATCGATTTATAAAGTGACCGCGGGCGGGGACGAATTTCGCTTCGCGGGTCCGAAGGCCTTCGAGGGCAACTCCAGGGACCAGTCGGCCACCCCGTCCCTGACGTCCCGGTCGTGAAAGATCCCCACGATGGCGCTTCCCCTCTTTTTGGCCGCGAGGAAGAGGTCGACCGCGATTCGTTTGTTGGGAGCGTCCAGGGAAGCCGTGGGTTCGTCCAAAAGAAGCACGGGGGACTCTTTTATGAGGCCCCTCGCTATGTTCACCCTCTGGCGCTCCCCCCCGGAAAAAGTCAAGGGAGGAAGGTCGAAGAGCCTCTCGGGGATGTTCAGCTCGTGGAGCATGGTCCCCGCGCGCCTCCTCGCCTCGTTTTTCCCGAGGCCTTTTTCGATCAGGGGATGGGCCACTATGTCCAGGGCGCTTATCCTGGGGATGACCCTCAGGAATTGGCTCACGTGGGAAATGGTGTTTTTCCTCAATTCCATGATTTCCCTGGGCCCGGCCGCGACCAGATCCACGAAACCGTTTTCCCCGAACACGCTCACGCTTCCGGCGGTGGGGAGGCAGTTCCCGTAAAGGCATCTCACGAGGGTGGACTTTCCGGACCCCGAGGGGCCGTCTATGGCGAGGCATTTTCCGAAGGGCAGGGAAAAGGAGACGTCTTCCACGGCCGGGAGTCTCGTCCCCAAATTGTGGAGAACGAAGGTCTTGGAGACGTTCGCCGCTTTTATGGCGAGGATCGGTTCCATCCGGGTTTTGTCCTTTCGAGGGGGGAACGGGCTTCCCGTCACGCGTCTCCCAGGATTGAGGAGACCAGAAGTTGGGTGTAGGGTTCCCCGGGGTCGTCCAGGACCCGGTCGGTGAGCCCGCTTTCGATGACCCTTCCGTCTTTCATGACCATGATCCTGTGACTCAGGAGTTTCGCCACCATCAGGTCGTGGGTCACGAGGAGGACCGAGAGCCCGAACTCCGAGGAGAGGACCCTCAAGAGGTCCAGGATTTTCGCCTGCACCGACACGTCCAGACCCGCGGTGGGTTCGTCCAAAAAGACGACCCTGGGTTCGGTCGCGAGATTTTTCGCGATCTGGAGTCTCGCCTTCATGCCCCCGGAGTATTCCTCCGGCTTGGAGTCGAGGCGATCCAAAGGGAGTTCCACCTTCTCCAGCCATTTTTCGGCGTTTTCCCTGACCGCCCGGTAGGAACGTTCCCCGCCCTCCAGGAGTCTTTCCGCGATGTTCCCGCCCGCGGAGATTTTCATGCGCAGACCCTCTTCCGGGTTTTGGAACACGAATCCCAGCTCGGTCCGGAGAAGTTTTCTTCTGGCGCTTTGAGGGATGTCGAACATGGAAAGTTTTTCTCCGTCTTTTCCCCCGTAGATCACTTCCCCCGCGTCGGGGGTCGTCATGCCCGCCAGGAGTTTCAGGAGGGTCGTCTTGCCGCTTCCGGATTCCCCCACTATGCCCATGATTTCGGACTCGTGAAGGTCGAAGGTCACGTTTTCGCAGGCCCTTATCCTTCCGTGGCTTTTTCCGAGTCCTCTCGCGGATATCACTTCCATTCCGTTTTTCCCCGTTTCCTCAGGTTTTCCCGGCAATAATCCGAATCGGAACAGATAAAAGCCCTGGTGCCCCGGTCGTCCGTGACCATCTCGTCGAGATAGGAATCGGTCGAGCCGCAAACGGAACATTTTTGTTCCTGGGTCTTGGTCTTGAAGGGAAAATCCTCGAAGTCGAAACTCTTCACGTCGGTGAAAGGCGGAACGGCGTAAATTCTCTTTTCCCTTCCCGCCCCGAAGAGATGCGTCGCCTTCGATTGGTGAAGCTTGGGATTGTCGAAGCGGGGTATGGGGGAGGGACTCATGGCGTAACGGTCCCCGACCATGACGGAATAGTCGTAGCTTTGGGCTATCTCCCCGTGCCTCGAGATGTCCTCGTAGAGCTTGACGTACGCGAGCCCGTATTCTTTTAAGGCATGGAGGGTTTTGGTCTCCTCGGCCCTGGGTTCCAGAAATCGCAAGGGTTCCGGTATGGGAACCTGGTAGACCATGATCTGTCCCAAAGCCAGCGGAAACTCGGGAATCCTGTGCCTCGTCTGGATGATGGTCGCTTCCCTCGTCTTTTCCGTGACCCGCGCCCCGGCCGTCTTTTTGAAAAAAGCCCTGATGGAGACGGCGTTGGTCGTGTCGTCCGCCCCCTGGTCTATGACCTTCAGGACGTCATCGGGACCTATGAGGGAGGCCGTGACCTGTATGCCCCCCGTGCCCCAGCCGTAAGGCATGGGCATCTCCCTCCCCGGAAAGGGCACCTGATGGCCCGGTATGGCCAGGGCCTTGAGAAGAGCCCTTCTCACCCGTTTTTTGCAGTCTTCGCCAAGGAAGGCGAATCCCTCGCGGTTCCCGCCGTACACGTCCGTTCCTCTCTTTTTTCGGGGGGTGCCGAAAAATTTCCGGGGAATGAGTTTCCCCGCTCCAGCCCCGGCCCCGGGCCGCGTTTCCGGATTCCCTTCGGAATTCGCGTCCGGTTTCGCGGCCGCGTCGGCTTCCGAATCGGACCTTCCGCTCTCTTCGAAAATTTTTCGCAAATTTCTCATGAGACCCAGCTCCGCCTGGAAATCCACGTGGTGGGGGAGCTTCACGTGGCTCACGAAGCCGCTCGCCTCCACGTTGTCCGAGTGGGCGAGGACGAATTCCTCGTCCTGGACGGGTCCTTTTTTCGTCTCGTTCAGGTCGCCGCGGAGGGCCCTTTCCACCATGGCCATGGAAATGGCCTTTCTTTCGTTCGCCCCGAAGACGAGGCCGTAGCCCCTCGTGAATTTGGGGGGCTCCTTTCCGTTTCCCGCGAATTGGTTCACGGTCTCGCATTCGGTCAGTTCGATTTCCCCGATTGCCACGGGAAAGCCCAGTTCCGGGGGAGTGAATTCGATCCTGACCGTCCCCGTCCTCAGGTCCGTCACGAAGGGGTGGGTGGACCCGAAACCCCTCTGGCTCGAATACGCGAGGGACAACACGAAGCCCTCGTCGGCCCTCGCGAGATTTTGGAGGATGATGTCCCGTCCGGCGGGAAAGGAGAGGGCCCCCATGGTCAGATCCGCCGGGGGTTTTCCCGTGTCCGGGTTGTTTTCCAGGATCCCCTCGTCGGTCAGGATCTTGGCCGCCCTGGGAATTTTGCCGTTGGCCCCGCCGGCGGAAGGGCTTCCGCTTTTCGGGGGCGGGGCGGCCTCGGGGGCCCCGGGGGGCTCGGCGGCGGCGTCGTCCCGCGGCTTTCCGGCGCGACCGTTTTCCGAAATCAAGGCCTCCCGCGATTTCGGGCCCGGGGAGGGGCCGGCCGGATTCGGATCCAAAAGTCTGTGGGTGTAGTCAAAGGTCGCGCCCAGGATTTGGCCTCCGGGAAGGTCCTTCCAGGTGCCGGAGATCCTTCTGGAGACGCGCATGAGCGAGGTGTCGAGGGGTTCGGTGTGGCCGAAGGAGGGGTAGGAGCTTCTGGAGGCCCGGAGCAGGAACACGGCCTCGACCAAGTCGCCCCAGGATTGTTTTATGGCCAGGGCCGCGAGTTCGGGGGAGTAGAGGGACCCTTCGGCCATGACCCTGGAAACGGAGAGTTTCAGCTGTTCCCGGATCTGGTCCGTCGAGAGCTCCGGGATCCCTTCGTCTCCCCGCCTCAGTTCGGCCAAAAGAAGGTGAGCCCTCTCTATGGCCTTGGCGCCGCCTTTCACGGCAACGTACATTTTTTCGCCTTTCCCGGGCTCGCGCGCCCGCGGGGCTTTTACGCTTTTCCCCCGCGGTCGGGTGGTTTTCCCGAAAAACCGGGGGGGAAAAATCAATTCGTCGAAATTTTCACCCGTACCACAGCCGGGTCGTGCGCGGAAGGCCCATGATTTTGTTTTTCCCCGTGAAAAAGAAATCGACTCCCAACGGAAAGCGCTTCCGCATGTCTTCCCGTTCCCCGACGAAGGCCTCGGGGAGGGTGCCCGGCATGGCCTTGGGAAATTCGATTCCGGGCCCGGAGGCGAAAAGCCTTTTTCCGTCGGGGCGATTTTTCGGGGCGTCTTCGTCCAGGACCTTTCCCGCGATGAGGATGGCGGAGAGTTCGGGGCTTCTTTCGTCGCCCCAACGAAATTCCCGGAGGGGCGGGAGCTCCGAGATGTCCTCGAACGCCGCGAACGCGGCTTCCCGGGGATCGGTCATCCCGGAACCCGCGTGGAAGGAGAGCCAGGGTTCCGCGCGTTTCAAGGAGCGCGACAGGTGGATCCCCGTCTCGTAATCGCAGAGGGTCAGAAGGAGGGCCGCCCCCTCGGGAAAAAGGGGAGGGGGAGCCGCGAAGAGGGCCGCGAAGTCGCCTTCGAAGACGGTGGCGGGATGGGCCATGGCGTTCAAGGCGAGCCTGAACACCTTTTGCGAGTCGTAGGGAAAGCTCCGGAAACCCGGGGCGAAACCCCCCGAATCGGTCGAAAAATCGAGTTCGCTTCTCATTCGGCGTCTCCCCTGACCATGGTGAAAAATTCCACCCTGGTCTCTTTGACCCGATCCTCTTCCATTTTGATTTTTTCTTCCCGTTTCGCCGAAAGACGCGCCAACTCCTCCCGCACCCGCTCCCGCGAGTCGGGGTGCCGGCCCAGGGCGTCCAAAACGGCGCAGTTCAGCGCGTGATTGGAATTCGAACGGAGGACCATCCCGAAGCCGACTATTCCGTCGATGGAGACGGCGGCCCTGCTGACGAGGGCTTCCCCGAGGCAGAAGGCGTCTCCGTCGCCTCCCGTTCTCCCCCGCACCATGACGAGGCCCGTTTCCGGGGCCCGCAGGATGACGGGTTCGGAAAACTTCGGGAACTTTTCGAGTATTTCCTCCAAGGCTTCGGGAGGGGAGAGGGCCAACGTTTCCATCCTCTCCCTTCTTTCGGGCGCGTTTTCCATGGGGCCTCCTCCGAAAAGAAAATTTTACGGGTTTGGCGTTCGGGTTTCTTCACGGAAATGATAAATTTCCGTCAAATGGCGCGGGGGATTCGCGAATCCGGCTCCCCGTCGGGGTTTCCCGTCCCCGCCGCTCGCGTTTTTTTTCGTTTCGCCTTGTTTTCTCCGTCACCCGGATTCCCCGGTCTCGGGGAGGCCGAGCCGGAAGGACCCGACGAGCCTGAAAATCCCGTCCGGGTCTTCCCGGGAAAGGGAAAGCGAATCGATCGCGAAGGGTTCGAGGA
>JAITKT010000467.1 GCA_031278225.1 Deltaproteobacteria bacterium | reverse complement strand
TCTTTCAAAGACAAAAAAATCAGGACCCGCTAAATCTCCCGCCGGAGCGCCCGTTTCGGATTTCAAAAACGGGGCTTTTCCGCCGAAGCCTAAACGGCGGATTGTTCCGCGGGGTTTCCGGGCTTTGAGGATTTTTTATTTTTATGTTTTTTTTGATTCTTTTCGGGGCTTCGCCGGGGAAAAAGCGACCGCCGGCGCCAGCGGAACGAAAGCGGTTTTGGGGCACCAAAAATTCATAAAAAATTTTTTACCGCTCGGCATGGTCGTTTCCGAAAATCCGCAGCGGCCGCCCGCCCCCTTTTTCGGGGGCGAAATCGGGACGCGGCGCCCCCTAGTCCGACCGCGCGGTTTCCGCGTCAAAATCGACGTTAGAACCCACGTCAATGCCGACGTCGGAGACGACGTGAAAACCGCGCGGAATTCCCGCGCCGCTTCCCCGACGCGCGGATCCGGCCCCGGACAGGGAGCCCTTCCCCGCCCCCGCCCCGTCCCCACCCCGCCCGGGACGGGTTTTCAGGCCGGCTTCCTTTCGAGGAGGCGGTTGTACCCCAAGGGCACCCTGGCCTCTCCCTTCGTGTTCAG
Source organism: Deltaproteobacteria bacterium (assembly GCA_031278225.1). Lineage (GTDB taxonomy): Bacteria > Desulfobacterota > Desulfarculia > Adiutricales > Adiutricaceae > JAITII01. The sequence continues at coordinate 4,344 of JAITKT010000467.1, read as the reverse complement.
AAAGCTGTAGAAACGCTTTTCCGGGAGGAGAACCTTCAAAAGGCCCCTTTCGAAGGGCTTTATGTCGGCGTAGATTGGCGGGGCCATCCATCTGCCAGAGCTGTCGATCAGGCCCTTTCCGCCGCCCGCGGTCTCGGTGATGGCGAGGTCCCGCTCGAGGATGTTCAGGAAGTTGTCGAACTTCGGCTCCCAGACCCAGTGACCCCTTTCGTTTATGACCCCGAACTTGCCCCTCTCGTCCTGGGCGGCCGTGAGCCCGGTCCCGGAGAAGAAGGAACAGATCCACTTGAAGATCGGGGGGACCACCCGCTCGCCCTTTTCGTTGATGGCCCCGAACTTGTGATTCTCGTCAATCGCGACCGCCGGCCCGTGCTCCGTGAAGTCCCTTATGCCCCTGTAGACCGGCTCCACCACCCAGATTCCCTTCCGGTTTATCACCCCGAACCTGCCGTGCTCGCCCTGGGCCACGGCCATGCCGCTCGGGGAGAAGTCGTTGATCGACCTGAAAACCGGTTCCACCACCCATTCCCCGTCCTCGTCGATTATGCCGCACCTGTCGTATCTGGCGAAGGCCACGGCCAGGCCGTCGTGGGAGAAGTCCCTGATGTAGTCGAAGCGGGGGCGTATCACCCATTTGCCCTCGTCGTTTATGACGCCGTACTTGAGCTGGCCCTCGGAGACCATGACCACGGAGAGGTCGTTTTCCGTGAAATCCCTCATCCGGAGGTACTTCGGTTCTATGACCCATTTGCCCGACTCGTTCAGGGCCCCGTACAGATTGTTCTCGTCCTTGGCTATGGCGAGCCCGTTCATGGCGTAGTTCCCTATCCACTTGAGCTCGGGCGGGACCACGTACTCCCCCTTCCTGTCTATGACCCCGAACCTGTCCTTTTCGTTTTTGACGACTATGGCCTTCCCGGAGGAAAGGGTCCCTATCCACTTCAGGGAGGGCAACAGCACCCAAGCCCCCTTGTCGTCGATCAGGCCGGATTTTTCCTCGTCCTCCCTGGCTATGGCGAGGCCGTAGGAGGTGAAGTTTCTAATGTCCTGGAGATTGGGCTTAATCATCCAGACGCCCTTTTCGTTCACTATGCCCTTCTTGGCGTTCACCGAAACGGCTTCCGCGAGACCGCTCGAGAAAAAATTCTCGACCGACGCGATTTCGGGATCCGGGACGCCTATGAGCCCGCCTCCCGAGTCTATCAGGACGAGTTTGTCAAGGCTCTGCACCCAGGCCGTCCCGTCCTCGCCGAAAGGGTTCGCGGCCTGAAAAGAGGGCGGAATCTCGTAGACGTCCTCCTCGTTGACGTAGCCGTACAAACCGTTGTCGGCCCTCTTGGGCCATAGTTTGGGAGTTTGCATAAGTCCTCATGGGTCGCGCGTTGTCGGGTTTTCGGTTCGGGACCGCGAAATACGCGGGGGCAATCGGCGGAAACGTCCGTCGTCGCGGGAACCGGGGCGGCGGGCGAGAATCGGGAGGCTTTTTGGCAAGAAGACGGGCGAATTCGCCGCGGAAACAAAGGGACCGGGTCGCGCGATTCGGGCGAATGCCGCGAAGACCGCGAAAGAGGGGAAGGCGGAAGGCGGAAAAACTTTTACGGGTTAGGGGGAACGGCGCGGTTCGTTTGCGCGGGAGACCGGATTTCAAGTTATTTCGGGGGAAATTATAGCAAAATGAAAAGACTCCCCGCAAGACGGTCGCCGCGAAGCTTCGAAATCCCCGGAAGGGAATTCGAATCCCACGCCCTCTTCCCGGCCGTCAAACCCGCCGTTTTACCGGCCGTTTTTCCGGGTGTCCCCCGCCGGGGCCCTCGCGACGGCGGAAACTGCGGCCCCGGCGGACGCCCCCGAGCTCAAACGCCGAACCGAAACGGTCCCGACGATTTCCAAAAAAACAAAAAAAACGGGAAAAATTCCATTTTTTGGAAAAAATCAAAAAAAACCGAAAAAGACCTTCGGGGGATTCGGAACCGGTCCCGGAAAATTCGAGGGGGTTGTCGAGTTTCGAGCCCCGACCCCGGGTGTCCCCGTCCCCGGGTCGCGCCCGTTTCGGGGCTTTAAGTTTTCGACCCCTCCGCCGCCGCGTCCCCCGGGGCTTCGGGTTCTTTCGACTCTTCCGTTTCCTTCCGCTCCGACAGTCTTTCCAGGGTTTCCAGGTTTCCCAGATGTCTTTGGAAGGCGAGACAGAATTTGGCGAGCTCCCCGTCCCCGCCCCCGATTTCCTCCCCGGTTATCACCGCGAGGGCGAAACGGCTCTCCCGGTTTCCCCGGAGGGCGGAATCCCTGTAGAGGGAGACGGCGTTCGCGGGGTCGGGCGGGGTGCCGAAACCCGTGAAGTCGAGGTAGGCGCCGCTTTCCAGGGAGTAAGGATCTCCCCCCGCGGAAGCCAGACCGTAGAAGAAGCGGGCTTTTCCGAGGTCCTTTTCCGTCCCCAGTCCCAGCTCGTGGAAACGGGCGAGCTTGACGGTGGAGCGCAAGTCGCCCCCTTCCATGGCCCTTCGCAGGTACCTGACCGCCTCGGGGAGATTTCTTTTGACCGAATCGCCCCGTTCGTAAAGCGTCGCGAGCCTGAGGGTCGCCCGGGGCTCCCCCTGCTCGGACGCCATTTCGTAATACGTCAAGGCCTTGTCGAGGTCCTTTTCTATGCCGTGGCCGGTCAGGTAGCCGTTCCCCAGATAAAACTGCGCCACGGGGTGCCCCTGCTCCGCCCTGACCTTGAAGTTGGCAACCGTCCGTTCCCAGGTGTAAGGGACCGGGGGCGGTTCCGTGACCAGGGCGAAAACGCGGTAAACCAAGAGCAAGGCCAGAATTATGATGAGGGGAACGGCCAGGTGAAGATAAATCGCGGGTATCGCCCTTTTCTTTTTCATGACGTCTCCGGGGTTCTCGACCCCGCTCCCGCCCCGGTCCCTTCGGTTCCGGGTGAAATCGCCCGCGCGAACCGGCCTTCGGGTCCGGGGACGCGGGGCGCGAAAATCATGGTTCAAAATGATTTTTCGGACGGAAGTTCCGACGCGCGCCGCGCCGTCGGGGCCCCGGCGGGACGAACTCGGGCCGGATCCGCGACTCCGGCATCCCGCCGGTCGTTTCCGGGCTTGGCTTGGAGCGCGACCTCCATTTCTCTTATCCGCTCCGGCCCGAAGGTCGTCAAGACGGTGTTTTCGCGCGCTCCGAGTCCGTTCCGCGAGGCCCGGGACAACTTCGGGTTGGAAGAATCGCGGACGGATCCGACGCGAGTCGCGCATTCCTTTTCACATGTCACGCAACTTTTGCGAAAATGATTCGCGAACGCGGTTTCGCCATCCTTTTCGATGTTCCCCGGCCAAACGATACCAAGACCCGCAATCAATCGCGCGGTTGCCCCGAGGCCCGTTCATTCCGTTTTGAGATCCGGCCCGTCAAAAGCCCTCAACTCTTCCATCGTTTGCTTTCCGCGCTTTGCCGCCGACGCTTTGATTCGCGCCGGATTTTCAATGCCTCGTCAAGCCGGTTTCATGATTTTCAAAGCGCTTTCGTTTTGGACGGCATCGCGAGCGACAGGCTCGACTACGCGATTTCGATCCCCGCGCACCGGGGACGCGCGCGTCGTTCGTTTGGCGCCCCGCTACCCGGGACGGCCGTTTCGCTCGCCGTTCACGCGAATTATATGACATTTGCCGAGGGGAAAACAAGAATGAAGACGAAACGACATCGCGCCGCCGCGCCGTGGCCTGAGGAGCGGGCCCCCCGGGTGACGCGAAGACGGAACGTCCGAGGGAAAAAACCGCGACCCTTTCGGGGCCGGGCGGACGAACGGGGCCGGAACCCGTCCGATGAAGCGCGGGGCGGGAAAGTCGGCGGAAGCCGGGGCGCCGGGACGAAAACCGGGGCTTGGGAGGATCTTTCGGAGAGCCCCCCAAACTTTTTTTGCCCATGCGATCCGAAACCGGCGGCGGACTCCGAAAAAAAACTCGCGGCTCGACCCGAAGATCCCCTCGCTCCCGGGCTTGACGAACGAACGGTTTCGCGTCGGATCCGGACGAGCGGCGGGTCCCGCGGACGAAATCGTCGACTTCCGGGGTGGCCGCGGCGTCGCCTTCGCAATTGTGGCCGTGAAGAATTTATTTGGAAGGGGGTCCGCGGCGCCGAGGGCCTTTCTTTCGATTGATCCAAGGGTTTTCCGGGAGTCGGAGGCGCGGTTTGACTCAACTCGACAAAAAAATTAATCACCGCCTTGACATTTGATTTGACTTGATCGATTCTCGCGACGCGGCGGAAAATTCGAGAGAAACCCCCATGCGACAAAGACCTTTCAAGAACTTAACACTATGAGTTTATAGTTTTTATCCTTACGGTAACGAAAAA
>JAITKT010000449.1 GCA_031278225.1 Deltaproteobacteria bacterium | reverse complement strand
CCGGCATCCCGGCTGAAATCCCCCCCGCGTCCCGGGACGAAACCCCAAGGGAAAAACCCCGAGGGAAAACCCGGACGGAAACAGCCCGGCGACGACGTTTTTTTTTCCGACGCGGCTCCCCCGGAAAGACCCCGGTCGCCTTTCCGGGGTTTTTCTCCCCGACGGGTCGGGACCCGGCGCGGCCCGGCGCGGCGCCGCCTTCGGGACTCGGGGGCCGCCGGCGCGAATCCGATTGTCCCCGCCGCAATCGAAAAAATCCCCCGAAAAAAGAAGCCGAACGCGAAAAAAAGAGAAGAAGAACAAAGCGGTCCGCGGCCGCCCCCCGCCGTCGAAATTTCCCGTCGACGGTTTTTTTCGCCATTTTCGGAGCCGCCCGCGACCGCCCGTCGGAACCGCTTCGCCGCGGCCTCGCCGCGAACGGCCGAATTCCGAGTCCCTTCGTTCCGGAGCGGCCGGGACGCGGGGAGGAGGGAATGGCGACGGGAACGGCCCGGATAAAAGTCCGTCCTCGACGGTTCGCCGGGGCCCCCGCGGGAGAACCTCCGGATGTCTTGACCCTTCGTCCCGTTTTCCCCGCGCGCTCCGGCACGGCGGAAGACGGGAAAAAGAAAAGCCGCCGGCAAAACCCGGGAAAAGGGTTTCGCCGACGGCTTCGTTTTTTCGTTCCGGAAAAGAAGGGCCGGGGCCGGGGGAGGGACGGGAAAAATTCCCGGGGGCCCCGGGGCTTTTGACCCGGCGGGGCCTAGCTCTTCGCTTCGGCCTTTTCCGTCTTGACCTTGGAGGCGGCCACGCGGCGGCTCCTGTCGGAGGGGGCCTTGGCGCCTCCGCCGGTCTTGACCTTCTTGTGGTCGGGCCCGATGAGGGAGACCTTGACCATGACGGCGGCGTCTCCCTTGCGGAGACCCACCCTGCCCATGGTCGAGTAACCGCAGTCGCGCTCCTTGTAGAAGTTCCTTTCCTTCACGTCGGAGAAGAGGGACTTTAAGATTTTCCTGCGGGTTATTATTCCCGCGGCCCTTCTGAAGGCGTTCAGGTCGCCTTTCTTGGCGAGACCGACGAGCTTGTCGGTCAGGGGGCGCAGGGCCTTGGCCTTGTGGACCGTGGTCGTGATGGACCTCTTCTCGAAGAGGGAAGTGACCATGTTGCGGAGCATGGCGTCCCTGTGGGCCGCCGTTCTTCCGAGTTTAACCACTTTTTTGCGGTGTCTCATGAGGGATACCAATCCTTGAAAAATAAGACTTCGGGGGATCCGCCCCGGGGAATCTCCCCCCGGGAAAGGTCCCCGGTCGATTGACGGTTCGGGAAGGGTCTCACGGGAAGTTTATCTGCATGCCCAGACTGAGGCCCATGCCGGTCAGCACTTCCTTGATTTCGATCAAGGACTTGCGGCCGAAATTCTTGGTCCTCAACATTTCGGTCTCGGACTTTTGGACCAGATCCCCCACGAGGTTGATGCCGGCGTTCTTGAGACAGTTGGCGGCCCTGACCGAGAGGTCCAGCTCGTCCACGGTGCGATTGAATTTGTCGTTCTCGGAACCCGAAAAGGCGGTGAACTGCTGGGCGTTGGAGTCGGAAGTGACCTTGAAGGCGGTGAAAATGGCCAGTTGTTCGGTGATGATCGAGGCGGCCTTGTTCAGGGCGTCCTGGGGGGTGATGCTCCCGTCGGTCCAGATCTCCATGGCCAGCTTGTCGTAGTCGGTTCTTTTGCCGTGGGTCGTGTTGGTGACGTTGAAATTGACCTTGTGGATGGGGGAGAACATGGCGTCCACGGAGATGGTGCCTATGTTCTGGTTCTCGTCGGCCCCGGGCTTTTCCGCGGGGACGTAGCCCCTGCCCTTTTCCACCCGGAGGGTCATTTCGAGTTTTCCCTCGTTCGCGAGGGTCGCGATGTGGAGGTCCTTGTTCAAAACCTCCACCAGGTGATTGGTCACGATGTCCCCGGCCTTGACCTCCCGGGGCCCCTCGGCGTTTATCGAGATATCGGCGAAGTCGACGCCGGTGAGTTTCAGGCGAACCTCCTTGAGGTTCAAAATGATGTCCGAGACGTCCTCCTTGACGTTGTCGATGGTGGAGAGCTCGTGGAGCACCCCCTGTATTTTGATGGAGGTGATGGCGGCGCCGACCATGGAAGAGAGAATCACCCTCCTCAAGGCGTTCCCCAGGGTCAAACCGTAACCCCTCTCCAGGGGTTCGCAGACGAACTTGCAATAGTTTTCCGTCAGTCCGTCGTCGTCCACTCTTATCGAGGCCTGAATGTTCTTTTCGAAAGCTTTTTCCATATCCTCTCCGAAAAACCGGGGGGCGCCCCCGGCGGGAATTGGCGGTTATGAAAAAGATCGGGCGGGGAAAGCCCCCGTCCCGTCCGGTTACCGCAAACCGCGACGCGACGGGGAACGCGGGGAATGGGGATAACCCCCGCGCTTCCCCCGAAAAACAAAGCCCCGCGGCGCCCTCCCTTCCCCGTCTTTTCGGGAAATCCGGTCCTTTCGGTCCTTTTCGGGGAACTTTCTCGGGACTTTCGGCCAATGGCCGGAAGGGAGGGGGAGGGCGCCCGCGCGGGCGAAAACGACCGGGGCCGAAAAGGGAGGGGGCGGCCCCCCGGTCTACTTGGAGTAGTACTCCACTATGAGCTGTTCGTTGATGGTGGGGGAGAGCTCCTCGCGCCCGGGGAGGTCCTTCAGGGTCCCGGCGAGGCCCTCCTTGTTCAGCTCCAGCCAGCCGGGAACCCCGCGGCGGCCCACCGTGTCCAGGGCGCCCTTTATGACGGCGACGTTTTTGCTCTTGTCCCGGAGGGCCACGACGTCCCCGCTCTTGACGAGGAAGGAGGGGATGTCGACCTTGCGGCCGTTCACCCTGAAGTGGCCGTGGGTCACGAGCTGCCGGGCCTGGTTCCGGGAGTTCGCGAAGCCCAGGCGGAAGACCACGTTGTCGAGCCTCCTCTCGAGGAGCACGAGGAGGTTTCCGCCGGTCACGCCCTTCTGGCGCTCGGCCTTGACGAAGAGGGCCCTGAACTGCTTCTCCTGAAGACCGTAGGAGCGCTTGACCTTCTGTTTCTCCCTGAGCATGAGACCGTAGTTGGTGGCTTTGCCCCTCCTGGACCCGTGCATGCCCGGGGGGGTCTGCCTGCGGTCGAAGGCGCACTTGCCGCCGTAGCAGCGATCGCCCTTGAGGAAAAGTTTGCCGTTTTCCCGCCGGCACACGCGGCAGCTGGCGTCGGTGTATCTGGCCAAAAGAAAAATCCTCCGGAAAACGCGGGCGGACCCGAAAACCGGTCGAGGCCGATTTTCCCGGGCCGCCCGAGGAAACGAAACGAATTGGAAAGAAGGGAAGAGGGATCCCCCGGCGTCAGACCCTGCGTCTTTTGGGGGGACGGCAGCCGTTGTGGGGGATGGGGGTCACGTCCCTGATGGCCGAAACGGAGAGCCCGGTGTTCTGAAGGGCGCGGAGCGCGGACTCGCGGCTGTTCCCGGGTCCCTTGATGTAGACCTGGACCGCGTTCATGCCGTATTCCTTGACCTTCTTGCAGGCGTCCTCCACCGCCGTCTGGGCGGCGTAGGGGGTGCTTTTCCTGGAGCCCTTGAAGCCCATGACCCCGGACGAGGACCACACGAGGGCGTTCCCCTCGGGGTCGGTTATCGTGACGATGGTGTTGGAAAAAGTGGCCTGGATGTGGACCACGCCCACCGGGACGTTCTTTTTTTCCTTCTTCTTGCGGGTTTTGCGGGCTGCTTTGGCCGTCATGAAAGACCTTCCGATTGGATTCGCGAGGGGGGGTGGGGTTTTGTCCCACCGCCGCGGACGCGCCGCGGGTCCCCGGGGGTCGGGGGCCGGCGGAAAACGAAAATGATTGTTTTCGAGGCGAAACGACGTCGACGAAAATGACGCCGGGCGGGCCGGTTTACTTCGGCGGCGCCTTCTTCTTTCCCACCACGGCCCGCCTCGGACCCTTCCTGGTCCTGGCGTTGGTGTGGGTCCTCTGGCCCCGGACGGGAAGACCGCGCCTGTGCCTCAGGCCCCGGTAGCAGCCGAGGTCCATGAGTCTCTTGACGTTGGTGTTTATCTCCCGGCGGAGGTCGCCCTCCACCTTGTGCTCGCCGTCGATGACCTTCCTGATGTTGTTGACCTGCTCGTCCGTGAGATTGTCGCTCCTGGTGCCGCCGTCGACGTTGGCCTTCTTGAGAATCACCTTGGCGAGGGGTCTCCCGATGCCGAAGATGTAGGTCAGGGCGATTTCGATGCGTTTATGCCTGGGCAGGTCTATGCCTGAGATTCTGGGCACTCCGTGACTCCCTCCGCGTCCTTCAGCCTTGGCGCTGCTTGTGTTTGGGGTTCTGGCAAATCACCCGGACTTTCCCGAACCGCTTGATGATCTTGCATTTCATGCACATTTTCTTGACCGACGAGCGTACTTTCATCTTAAATCTCCCCCCCGGCCTTCCCGGGGCGTCGGAAACCCAAAAACCGCGCGAAAACTTCGAAAAAAACCGCTTTCCTTTTTCGGGGAAAAGGGAGGGGTCAGGAACCGCCGCCCCGATCCATGGCGAGGACGATGGCCTCTTCCACCTCTTTGGGGCTCTTTTCCCCGTTCACCCTTCGGATGAGACCCCTTTTGTCGTAGTAGTCGATTAAGGGGTTGGTGAGGTCGTCGTAGACCTTGAGGCGGACCTTGACGGACTCGGGCATGTCGTCGGTCCTCCTTATGATTTCCCCGCCGCATTCGGGACAGATCGAATCCGCGGGCGGTTTGTCGTGGACCGTGTGGAAGGTGGCCCCGCATTTCCCGCAGACCCTTCTTCCCGTGAGTCTTTCGACCAGCGCGTCGCGACCGGTCTCGAGAAGAACGACGTGGTCGATGCCCCGGCCGAGTTTGGAGAGGGCGGAGTCGAAGGCCTGGGCCTGGACCGCCGTCCTCGGAAAACCGTCGAGGAGAAAGCCCTTCCGGGCGTCGTCCTCCCGGAGCCTGTCCTCCACCAGCTCCAGAACCAGTTCGTCCGGAACCAGTTCCCCCTTTTCCATGTGGTCCTTGGCCTTGAGACCCAGGGGGGTTCCCAGGGAGAGGTTCTTACGGAAGATGTCGCCCGTGGAAACGTGGGGTATTCCGCAACGCCGGCTTATGGCCGCGGCCTGCGTGCCCTTCCCCGTTCCGGGGGGGCCCAGCAACACGACTATCATGGTCATCACCTCCGTTTCGTTTCCGGACGGACGAGACCCGGCCCGCGAAAGGGGAACCGACATAATCGCACGGGACGGGGCGTTTGTCAACGTCTCCCGCTCCCGCCCGGCGCGTCGTCCCGGGACGGCCCGACGCCGCGGAAAAGCCGGTTCGACAACGCCGCGAGGGACCATGTCGCGGAAACGATCGAAAGACCGAAAAAAAAGAGCGAATCGAACATCTCGGGAAAAACCGGAAAGCGTCCTTTCCCGGGGGGGCGGGGGCGGGAAAGGTTTGGCGGGAAAACCCGCCGGAAAGACGACGAAGCGTCGGAGGGGCGACCTTGGGATTTCCGGGGGCCCCGTCCCCGTTTTAACCTCCCCCGTCCGGCCGCGCCTCCCTTCCCGGCGATTCTTCGCCCGTTTTTCGTTCCGAACGGGCCCGCCGCGGGAGATTCGGGGTTTCGATTTCCCTAACCTCTCCTTCTCG